>JAWKXO010000002.1:197500-497500 GCA_041396985.1 Emcibacteraceae bacterium | reverse complement strand
CAGCGGTTGTGGCTTCTGCTGGGGCCTCAACTTCTTCTGCTGGCGCTTCTGCTACTTCTACTGTTGGAAGCTCATGTGGCGCATCAGAAAGTGACCGCAAATACAAAATGACGGAAGCGCGATCAGTATCTTTTTTAACACCGGCAAATGCCATTTTGTTTTTTGGGACATAATCTTTTGGACTATTCAGATACTGGTCCAAAGCCTCATAACTCCAGGTTCCACCATGTTCTTGCATTGCTGGCGAATAGTCATAACCATCTTTACTTGCGACGTTTCTTCCAACGACGTTCCAAAGATTTGGACCGATCTTATTGGCGCCACCATTTTCAGGCGTATGACAGGCAGCACATTTTTTAAATACTGACTCACCTTTTTCTACACTTGCAGTTTGAAGAAGCTCAGCAATTGATGGACCATTTTCTGTAGCGACATCTGCTGAACTTGCCGAAGCGACAGACGCAGTATCAATTGGGTATGCATTTGCTTCCAAAGGCTCTTGCTCAAAGACCACTTCTGTCAGATTGCTGACACCAATAGCGAGAAGCATAAACATTAAAATGCCCATAGCGGCTTTATTGAAATCATGTGAGTTCACGGTAAATCCCCGTAATCATTAACAGTTAAATTTTAAAGAGCTGTCAAATAGCTATATATTAATTAGAATCAACCCTTCACTATGCCCCTTATGTACAGATATTTTACTGCCGAGACAAGTATCATTTAATCATAAAATAATTAAATATCCTTAATATGTTCTTTATAAAAAATATATGAGGTCTTTGATTGACAGATTCTGACTAAAAATGAATACTGCGCAATTATTTGGAGAGTGAAGACCATGTCGAATAAAAATAGTGAAAATCTGGTATCTTTTCAGGGTGAACTTGGCGCCTATTCAAACCTTGCCGCAAAACAGCTTTTTCCCGAAATGGATGTTATGCCCTGCAGAACGTTTGAAGATGCACTGACCGCTGTTGATGAAGGAGACGTAAAATACGCTGTCATACCCATTGAGAACAGTGTGGCTGGACGTGTTGCAGACATCCATTACCTGATCCCTCATTCAAACCTTTATATCATTGGGGAACATTTTCTGAGGATCAATCACCATCTGCTGGTCATACCAGGGACCAAACTTGAAGATTTAAAATGTGCGATAAGTCACGAACAGGCACTGGGACAGTGCCGAAGAAATCTGGATCGCTGGGGCATCAGAAGAGAAGTTTTCACCGATACTGCCGCTGCTGCAAAACATTTATCAGAAATAAGGGATCCTTCTGTCTGTGCCATAGCTTCATCCCTTGCAGGTGAAATATACGGCCTTGAATCTTTAAGACAGGATGTCGAAGATGCCAGTCATAACACGACCCGCTTTGTTGTATTTTCAAGAGAAAAATTAAGTAACCTGCCACGTGATGTACCAACCATGACATCTTTTATCTTTCAGGTAAGAAATACGGCGGCGGCCCTTTATAAGGTTATGGGCGGATTTGCGACTAATGGAATTAATATGACCAAACTGGAAAGCTATCAGCTCGACGGCGCCATCAGTGCAACACAGTTTTATGCCGATATCGAAGGGCATCCGGACGATCCGCGCGTGAAAGATGCCTTTGAAGAATTAGCTTTTTTTACCAATGAATACCGTATGCTTGGCAGTTATCCACAGTCTCGTTACCGGATAGACAAGCAAACCTGATTAATAATGATATAACCAATATTCAAGCAGATGCCGGGCAATAGCCAATTTGTCCGGCACGCGGAAATTGTCATCACCGCCTGTTCTTAATACATTTTCGATTTCAGTTTTATCAAACCAGCGTGCCTGTTCGAGCTCATCATTCTCTATGTCAATAGTATTGTTCAGAGCTTTACCAATGGTTCCAATCATTAAAGATGATGGAAATGGCCATGGCTGACTTTTTATATATTTTACTTCACCCACTTTGATGCGGGCTTCTTCCATCACTTCCCTGCGCACCGCTTCTTCAATGGTTTCCCCCGGTTCCATGAACCCTGCAAGCGCCGAATACATCCCCAGTGCAAAATGCTTACTACGGCCAAGAAGGCATTTATCATCATGAACAATCATCATAATTACAACCGGATCAACCCGTGGAAAATGTTCGGTATTACAGGCAGTGCAAATCCGCACATACCCGCCTTTTGCACTTTTGGTATTTTTCCCGCAATTGGCACAAAATTTATGTCGTTGATGCCAATCTAGAAGCATCTTTGCCCGCGCAAGAAGTGATGGGACAGGCGAGAAACCATTGGCTGATGCTGTACGCCCAATGGTTCTAAGATCCAGAAACTGACCACAATTACAGTCATCTACTTCAATTGCAAAATAACTATGGTCCGGATCCTGACCCAAAAACACCATTTCACTGTTAATTTGCCCAGCAGAAAAATATTCCGGTAGAAGTCCACTTTTCATATCCATCAGTGCCTCTCCCTGCCTGATGACAACAAAACGTGCATATGGCGAGGCGGCAAGTTCATTTAATAATTCATCATTGCATCTGATATGATCACAAGGATCCAGTGGGAATTCAGCAAAAATACAGGAATTTTCAAAAAACATTTTTCACCTTTTGCCAATTTAGTGACATATATAAAATGAAATTACCAGTCCCATAAAGCGGGATACAAATTTTATCTTGAAATCAACAGTAAAAAAGACCATATAAAGCGCGAGAGATTGGCGGACGGTTTACCCGCCAATCCGGTCAGGCCCGGAAGGGAGCAGCCGTAACGGGATCGCCGGGTCGTTCAATCTCTCACTTTTCAAAAATAACCAAAATAAATTCACATCGACTATAGCATTCCTGCGGCACAAAATTTATAGTCGTTTCAATACTGATTCATTTGAACTTCGAGACAGAGTTTTATGGCCGAAAACAACGACAAGGACACCCACTACAGAGTATTGGCAAGAAAATATCGCCCTGTTGATTTTGCAGAACTTATTGGCCAGGATTCCATGGTCCGTACTCTATCCAACGCTATTGAAACAGGTCGCCTTGCTCACGCATTTATCCTGACAGGTGTTCGGGGTATCGGCAAAACCACAACAGCCCGCATTATCGCAAAAGCATTGAACTGTACCGGCAAAGACGGCAAAGGCAATGCAACTATTGAGCCATGCGGAGAATGTGAAAACTGTATCGCCATAAGTGAAAGCCGCCATGTTGATGTCATGGAAATGGATGCTGCAAGCCGGACCGGCGTTGACGATATTAGAGAAATTATTGACGGCGTAAAATATGCTTCTGTTTCTGCACGCTATAAAATTTATATTATCGATGAAGTACATATGCTTTCGCGCAACGCTTTTAATGCTTTGCTTAAAACACTGGAAGAACCTCCGGCGCATGTAAAGTTTATTTTTGCCACCACTGAAATTCGTAAAGTACCCGTTACTGTACTCAGCAGATGCCAAAGATTTGATTTAAGGCGTGTATCGATTGAGGAGCTGATGGGCCACTATTCTAAAATTGCTGAGAAAGAAAATTGCGAAATTGAAGAAAGCGCCCTAGGTATGATTGCCCGAGCTGCTGAAGGTTCGGTAAGGGATGGACTGTCCTTGCTTGACCAGGCATTTGCACATGGTGCCGGAAAAGTGAACGAACAACAGGTCCGTGACATGCTTGGGCTGGCTGACCGTGCACAGATTTTTGATTTATATCATGACATATTACAGGGAAAAACTGCTGATGCACTGGCAAAGTTGCGCCATCAGTTTCACCATGGTGCTGATCCGGCCGTAATTATTCAGGATATGCTTGAAATTACTCATTGGCTTACCCGTCTTAAGGTCGTTCCAGATGCAGGTGATGATCTGGTCACATCAGAAGCAGAACGAAAGCAGGGACTTGAAATGGCTGGAGGACTCTCAATTCCAGTGCTGACCCGTACATGGCAGATGCTGCTGAAAGGCGCTGAGGAAGTACGCATTTCACCGAACCCGATTTCCGCTGCAGAAATGATCATTGTCCGGCTGACTTATAGTTCCAATCTGCCTACGCCTGAAGATCTGGTGAAACAATTAAAAAATAATCCTGAAGCTTATAATACTCCTTCATCCGGAGCCCCTTCCGGCAGCAACGGAACAACAGCCAAAGGATCAATGCAGCAAAATCAGACTTCAAACCCCAATGCTCCCAAAGCATTCAGTGTGATTCAGGGAAGTGGACAGGTTGCAATCAGTATAGGAGATCCAAATCCTCTTTCAGATAATGACTATATCCAGGCACCGTCAAGTTTTGCAGAGCTGGTGAAATTATTTGAAGAGAATGGTGACCCGGAAATAGCCTATCAGCTTAACGATAACGTACATCTGGTCAGTTATAGCATTGGGCGTATTGATATCAGACCAAATTCTCGTGTCCCTAAAAATATAGCAGGCAGAATGTCTGCCGAGTTAAAAAAATGGACCGGTAAAAACTGGGTGATTTCTTTGTCTTCTGAACTGGGCGAAGACACACTATATGAAAAAGATGTGGCCGAGCAGAAAGCTTTAAAAGACATGGTCAAAAATAATGATCTCATCAAAGCTGTATTAAGTCAATTTGAAGGGTCCACTATTTCAGATATCAGAAAAATTAATGATGTATTTTCATTACCGACTGA
This sequence comes from Emcibacteraceae bacterium, assembly GCA_041396985.1. Lineage (NCBI taxonomy): Bacteria > Pseudomonadati > Pseudomonadota > Alphaproteobacteria > Emcibacterales > Emcibacteraceae > Emcibacteraceae bacterium. The sequence continues at coordinate 492,862 of JAWKXO010000002.1, read as the reverse complement.
TGACATCGAACTGGATAATTTGATCAGTGCCGATGAATTCGGTCTTGATGATCGTGATTAAGACTTTATATCATAAGAAAAGATTCCAATAAATTAAGGATAATGCCATGAAGAATTTGGGCAAAATGATGAAACAGGCGCAGGAGATGCAGAGCAAAATGGCTCAGATGCAGGAAGATTTGCAAAAATCCGAACATACAGGAACTTCTGGCGGCGGACTTGTCAATGTGACCTTGAACGGCAAATTTGAAATGCGTGCTTTAAAAATTGATCCAAGTATATTCAATAGCGATGATGCTGAAATGGTTGAAGATCTGATAGTTGCTGCTTTTAATGATGCCAAAAGAAAAGTAGATGAGTTTAGCAAAAACGAAATGGCAAAATTAACTGGCGGACTTGACCTTCCTGAAGGGCTTAATTTACCATTCTAAAGACTAATTTATGTATAAAACACCATCAAATAATAATGAACTTGATCATTTGATTAGCCTGCTGGGGAAAATTCCCGGTCTGGGTCCTCGTTCCGCCAGACGGGCTGCATTGCAGCTTATTAAAAAGAAGGATAGTTTAATGAGGCCATTGGCCGGTGCTTTATCCAGTGTCGCGGAAAATGTCCATCCCTGTTCAGTTTGCGGCAATCTTGATGTTGAAAATCCATGTCATATCTGCGAGAATCCCAAAAGAGACAGAAGCATTATTTGTGTGATTGAGGACGTTTCAGATCTCTGGGCACTTGAACGCGGCGGCTCATTCCAGGGGTTATATCATGTAATTGGCGGCACATTGTCGGCACTCGATGGTATTGGACCAGATGATCTGAACATAAGATCCCTTATTGAACGGGCAGCCTCCCCGGAATTAAAAGAAATCATTATTGCCACAAACGCAACAGTGGATGGTCAGACAACTGCCCATTATATTACAGAACAGCTAAAACATTTGGACATTATTATTTCAAGGCTGGCTCACGGGGTTCCAATTGGCGGCGAACTTGATTATCTTGATGATGGTACGTTAACCACGGCCCTGAACTCAAGAAGGCCGTTTTAATCGGTCATTTCACTGAAGAATTATTCTGATTAAATTACTTTATAATAATATTTTTGTGACTGGTATTTCTTCCGATCATTATATATGATAGGCATAGTGAAACAACTCTGAAGCCTTATTATCTAAATCAGAATTGACAAGATAATCTGGCCGTGGAAATTATTCCGCCGGGTTAAAATGGAAACGTTTTAGCCTCCCGTATTTGGAAAAGAGAATAAAAAATGCTTGTTGATAAATTTAACAGAACCTTTCCCTATTTGCGCCTTTCGATAACCGAAATATGCAATTTCAGTTGCCAATATTGTTTGCCCGACGGTTACAAAAAAACTGGTAATGAAAATTTTTTGCGTCCTGATGAAATTAACAGACTTGTGGATGCATTCATTGAGCTTGGCGTCTGGAAAATTAGGCTCACTGGTGGGGAGCCGACTATTCGTCAGGATTTTACCAAAATTGCCCGTATGATCTCACAAAGGCCGGAAATAAAAACTCTGGCTTTCACAACAAACGGCTATAAATTAAAGGAACGTGCCCAAGAATGGCATGACGCGGGATTAAATGCTGTCAACATAAGCATCGACAGCTTGAACGCCAAACGTTTTCACGACATTACTGGTCATAACAGAATGAAAGAAATTCGTGCTGGGATTGATAAAGCTCTCGAAGTTGGGTTTGAAAAAGTAAAAATTAATGTCGTCTTGCTTAAGGGTGTTAATGATGATGAACTTGATCAATATCTTGACTATATTAAAGATACACGTATCAGTGTTCGTTACATTGAACTGATGCAGACAGGTGACAATCTGACGTATTTCAATAAATTCCATCAGTCTGCTGACCATATCAAAAATCAATTGCTTGAGCGCGGATGGGTGGAAAATTTACGAGCCATTGGTGATGGCCCTGCCGTTAATTTCACCCATCCTAAATATCAGGGATCAATTGGAATTATAGCCCCCTATTCAAAAGATTTCTGCACAGGGTGTAATAGATTGAGAATTACTTCTTCAGGCGATCTCAGATTGTGCCTTTTTGGCAATATCGGCATTCCGCTACGACATCAACTTCAAAGTGATGAGCAAAAAGAACCGTTGAAAGCCCTTATTCATAAACAGCTTGAATATAAAGCGTCCTCACATTTTCTGGCAATGGGCGATACCGGCATTATGACCAACCTGTCTTCCACAGGAGGCTGACTTGAAATTAAAGTTAGAACCGCAAAAAACTAGCCTTCGACTGAGCAAGGAAGAGTTTGAAAGGCTTCTGGTTGAAAATCACCTTTTTCAGGAATCAGTTTTTCCAGGTGGAAAAATTATGAGATTAAACGTTGAGTTGGACACAACGCAATTTTTAACTTTTCAGGATGACGAAATTTCGATTGGACTTCCGAATCGGCTTCTGCTGTCGTACCGCCCGGACAAACGTGGATTATCCTTTAAATTTCAATGTGGTAGCAATTTAGGACATGAACTTGTTTTTGAAGTAGATATTAAAAGACCACCGCTTTCCCACTGATAGAACCATTATAATAAATATTTTAAAATTATTTCTTTAATTTTAAAAGAAATTCTTTATTTTAGCTGGCTTATTGTTAATTGGGTTATATGTAATATATTAATAATCCAAGTAATTACTGATCAAAGAAATAGATACTTTTTGAATATTATAACAGAATATTTGCAAATTGAATTTTAGTAATATATGTTTAAATGTTATATGATAATGTAACATTAATATTGAAATTTTATTTTATGCCGATTCAAAATCTATAAATAGTATGGAATCTATAGAGAAAGCATAGAACTGTTAGTAAAAAAAATTTAAGGGAACAAAATGAAGGAAACTGAAAAGACACAGCAAAGCATTGGTCAAAAGTCATCAGGAATGACGAAAAGATCCTTTTTGCAATCAGTAGGTATGATCGGTGGTACAGCAGCTGTGATGACAGCCATGCATGGTTGGGATATGGGGTTTGCATCTGAAGCTGACCGACCACCCGAAATGTCAAGTGATGGAAAAGGGAAAAAAGTAATTATCCTAGGGGCTGGTCTGGCAGGTATGGTTCTCGCCTATGAAATGGGTAAAAAGGGATATAAAACCCAGATTATTGAAGCCACAGATTATGCCGGTGGCCGCTGCGTATCAGCTCGCAAAGGATCAGTAATTCAGGAAATTGACAGTGAAAAACAAGTGTGTAATTTCCGGGATGGCAACTATGTGAATTATGGACCATGGCGAATTCCAGCTGAGCATAAATCAACAATTTACTACTGCCGCACACTCGGTGTTCCCCTTGAAGTCATGATTAATAAAAGTGGAAAAGCCTATTATTATTATGAAAATCAGGATGGACCATTCAAAGGAAAACCGGTACGTCAGGCTAATGCCGATACGGATTTCAGGGGCTATACAACGGAACTTCTGGCCAAAGTGACTGATCAGGGCGCGCTGGATCAGATTATTTCGCAGGAAGACAAGGAAAAATTACTGGAACACCTTAGAAGAACCGGTCTTATTGACAGCAAAGAACTTAACTACCGTGCGAACAGAGTTCGTGGCCATAGTGTTTACCCAGGCGCTGCTACACATTTCGGTGAGCTTTCAGAACCATATTCATTGGAAGAAGTTCTGACTATAAGCCAGTCAAGCCGAACTGATACAGCTGACCATCCTGCTGTAATGTTTCAGGCTGTTGGTGGCATGGATCAAATTGCCCAGGGCCTTAAAAGAGCACTTGGAAAAAATCAAATTCGCTATAATTCGGAAGTTACTGATGTCATCCAGGATGATAATGGCGTTGAGGTTACCTACAAAGATACAAAAAGTGGCAAGGTTCGCACAGAAAAAGCAGATTATGTCATTTCAACCGCACAGCTTGGTGTAACACAGAAAATCAATATCAACTTCAGTCCTGAATTTGCCGCTGCACTTAAAACGACACGGGGTAATCCTGCCTGTAAAATGGGTGTGGAAATGAACCGCCGGTTCTGGGAACAGGACGAAATGATTTATGGTGGTGTTACAACGACAGACATTGAAGGCCACCGTACAATGAGTTATCCCTCAGGTAATCTGTTTGGCCATGCCCATGGTGATACAGGGGTTATTCTCGGATATTATCCGATAGGTGCCAGTGCAGTTCCTGTTAGTAATCTAAGCGTTGCCGAACGGATCGAATTTGCCCTCTCGGCGGGAGAAAAAATTCATCCCGGCAAATACAGAAAGCATTTCACAGGTGAAGCCATGTCAGTAGCCTGGCATAAAATGAAATATGCTCTGTCTGGGTGGGAAAGCTGGTCTAGTCGTGGGCTGGACCGATCCTTTCCAATTATGCAGAAAGGTGACAATCGTATCTTCATTTCCGGAAATATTGCATCCCCTGCCCTTAGTGGCTGGATGGCTGGTGCAATTGAAGGAGCGTGGTCTACAATGGAAGTCATTGACAAGCGGGTTGCACAGCAAGCATAAATACTGCTAACTAGAGGACATAATATAGTCACAAATATTTAAAATAATTAAATAAAAGTGGCAGTTTAACGAGAAAAATAGTGGGTTTGATATGAAAAATTATTTTAAAATATTTACAGCCTTAATGGGATCCTTAACTTTCTTATCAGCAGCTTCCGCACAGGACTTTTCTGAAGAAGGTGCGCAAATCTTTACAGATTATTGCGAAGCTTGCCATCAGCCCGGTGGTGTAGGTTTTGAGGATGTGTATCCTGCCCTCAAAGGCAATACATTTGTTCAGGGAGATAAAGAGGAAGTTATTTATCTTCTTCTGGAAGGTAGAGCTGGAATGCCAACTTTTATCGGTGATCTTGAACCTGAACAAATTACAACGATTATTAACTACATTCGTAACAGTTGGGGCAATAAAGCAGAAGAAGTCACACAGGACGAAGTTGATAATGCTATTGAAATGGTATCAGAAGAGGATGATGGATTTGGTCCTGGCAACTAAATTGCCGGACCACATTTCCGAAATGATACCGGAAATCATTGCGAAATAAAAAGAATCCTATAAATTACTATTTGATGGCATTCGCAGAGTGCTGAATTGAATTCCAAGGGAGAAAATAATGTCAAAAATAATTAAAATCATTGCTGCCGCAGCTATTAGTGGTGCTACAATTTTTGCAGCTTTATCAGCAAATGCACAAGATGCAATCAAGCGCAATGATGAAGGCCGCTTCTTTTATTCTACAATTGAAGTACCTGCTGGCGCCGATACACTCTATGTAAGTGGTAAAGGCCCAAGCGCTGTAAATCCTGATGCGCCGCGCGATCAACAAACTTATGGTGACACAGAGACACAGGCGCGCAGCACTTTCAATAGCATTAAAGCCGCCGTTGAAAAAGCTGGTTGGAGTATGGGCGACATTGTTATGGTTCGTGTATATCTTGTTGCTGATCCGACCATGGGCAAAATGGATTTTGCCGGGTTCAACAAAGCCTTCGCAGAATTTTTCGGCACAGACGACCAGCCAAACAAACCAGTTCGTGCAGTGGTTGAAGTTGCCGGTCTTGCGGTTCCTGCCTGGAATATCGAAGTCGATGTCCGCGCACAAAGAATGCCTAAATAATATAGAATTCTGATTTAAAAAATCACATTTGCAAATGAAAAGGCGCTGAATTATCAGTGCCTTTTTTGTTGATTAATCATTCTTACTTACTTATTTGTCCACTGGAAAAATTCAACCGTATACCCGCCTGGGTCACGGATCAGGAAGGCCCTGATTGGTGCTGTATCACTGTTATAGGGTTCATGTTCAATTTTAATATTCTTGGCATTTAAAATTGCCCCGTACCAGTCATCGACGGATTTCGATACAATACTGACCATGACAGCGCTGTTTTTATTGGGTTTATGAAACCCACCTTCACTTTCCTTCACGACGCCAATAAAAGCACTGTCGGTCAGAGCGTAAATTTTCACCCAGTCATCATCAAGAGTTGCTTTTAGTTTAAGATCACCGCCATAAAACTGCACGGCTTTATCCCAGTCATCCGCACTGTAATAAAGCATGGTGATCTGCTCATCAATTTCTGGAAGATCCATGGTTCCTTTTAAACTCCTGTCTGTTTGCCCTTTATCCATCTGAATCGGAAGCGGGGTACAATTTAAATCGCCTTTATTTTGACCCGTCGTATGAAAATCAAGAAATGCGGTTGAGGCATAGGTGGCGATGGTCGGGACATTGCCGACATAATTGGTGTCCATCACCGCATGTTCGACGGAAACCTGAAAAACTTCACCGGGGGACAGCAGGCTTTTATCAATGGTGACATCCTTATCAGCATAGGTCAGATGCGCACCGCCGCCGAACGGAACGCCGCTGTGATATATTTTCTCACCTTTACAATTGCCAACAACAGCAAAGATCAGATCATCGACAAATCCGTTTTCATCCGGCCCCCCTTCCAAAAATGGAGTCCAGGATATTTTCAGATCCTGATCAGGGTCTATACTGTCAGCCGAAACAACAGTGCCGTTTTGTGATAACGTGATGACGGGGGATATTGGAATGCGGGTTTTGCCGTCATCCTTATTGGAAAGCACAACGGGGATATGAAGCACCCGCCCATCGGATTCCGTATATTCATAATTATACTCGCCGTTGGGATAGAGCGCGTTCAGATCGGCTTCGCTGCAATAGCGGCCACCGTGGGTTTCGAGGACAACAGGATGATCAGCAAATTTCATGGTGCCGATCGCCGGGTTGCTTAAAGTTCCGTTCGTAATGTGGCCGCCGGATTTGACGAAGATTTCAGCGAAGAAATGATAGTTGAGCATGGCTTGCATACCGGAGGGGTCCTGGCGGTAATTGGCGGTTTTGCCGACCACGAGAAATTGTGTGTCCTTACTTTCAACTTCCGGTTGTTCCGCGCAGGCAGAAACCAGAAACGCAAAAAAGCACAGAGGCGCCACCCACCATTTATTTATCATATTTTATTCCCATAATTTTGTTTTCTAATGACGGCTAAAACCATATAGTAAAATATTCAATTTCCCAAAAGTTTTTTGCGGGACAGCGGGTACAGGAAATAAGGAATAAGGCAGTAAGATAAGAGCCATGGCAAAAACAAGCAAGGAGTTGGTGGACCACGCCAACGAACATATTGAAACCATCAGCGTCGAGGCGGCAAAACTGGCGCTCGATGACCCGAAGGTGACCTTTGTCGACCTTCGCGATATCAGGGAAATCGGCGCGGAGGGGATGATCCCCGGCGCCTTTCATATGCCGCGCGGCATGACCGAATTCTGGGTTGACCCGAATAGCCCCTATTATAAAAAAATATTCGATCAGGATCATAAATTCGTCTTTTACTGCAACAAGGGATGGCGCAGCGCGCTGGCGACCCACGCGGCGCAGGATGTGGGGCTTAAAAATGTCTGCCATATCGAGGGCGGCTTTACCAAATGGGCCGCCGAAAAGGGCGTAATCACGGAAAAACCGGCCGGCAAATCCCCCGCCGAGAAGGAAGGGATATATGATCTGCTGCCCTTTGTCGTGAACCCCGAAAATATAGCACGGTTTGAGGGCGGCAAAGTGCTGATCGGCGACCGACGTCAGTACCCGTTTAAAAAAGACTATGTCACCTGCGAAAGCGTTGACGAGGTGGCACAGGCGATCCGGGATATGGTGACGCAGGGCAGCGGGCCATGGATGGCGGCGGTCAATGCGCTTAGGATCGTGGCCAGTGACGGACCGGCGGCGTTAAAGGCGGCGCGCGATACGCTGGTCGCCACCCGCCCGACCAACCCGGCCATGAGCCTCCGCCTTGATGAGGTGCTGGAGGCCGCGACCTTGACCCAAGCGCAGGGCACAAGCGTGGATGACGCCATCAAAAACCGGATCGAGGCGATCAAGACCACGATTTATGATAATTATGCGCTCAGGGCGCGGGCGATGGCCGACCTGATTGACGATGGGGACGGGATCCTGACCATGTGTTTTGGCGAGGCCGGGTTTTTGTTATCATTGGCCCTCGCCGCACGGGACGGCAAAAAGCTGACCTGTTACGCGCCGGAGACAAGACCGTATCTTCAGGGCGCGAAGCTGACCGCCCCGTCCATTCATGAGTTGGGGATTGATGTCAACCTGATCACCGACAACATGCCTGCCCATATTATGAGTGAAGGCAATATCCAGAAATATATCACCGCCGCCGACCTGATCACCGTTGACGGGCATGTGTGCAATAAAATCGGCACTTACCAAAACGCGATCAGCGCCCACGCCCATGATATCCCCTATTTCGCGTTTGCGTGGGGGCGGGACGACAGCAAAAAAAATGCATCCGACATCGTGATCGAGGAACGCGACCCCGCCGAAATAAGGCGGGCGCTGGGCCAGCCCACCACCATTGATGAAATCGGTGCCCGCTACCCGACATTCGACATCACCCCGCCCAAATATGTGGCCGGTGTGGTCACGGTGCATGGGGTGTTAAGCCCCTGGACGCTCAAAAATTATAAAAACTGGTAAAAGGGATTAGTAAAGATGACAGTGGCAATAATCGGCGGCACCGGCATTTATAACCTGCCCGGGATAGAGGTGGAGGAAATGCATGTCCGCAATATTTATGGCGAGGCCATGGTTTATCTGGGGCAAGGCGATTATAAGGACGTGGTCTTCCTGACCCGGCACGGGGTTAAACACACCACCCCGCCCCATAAAGTGAATTACCGCGCCAATATCCGCGCGCTTAAGGATCTTGGCGTCAGCCGCATCATGGCGACATACGCGGTCGGCGCCATCAGCCGCGGCTATCCGGTGCTTGAGCTTGCGGTTTTACGCGATTTTCTTGATTTTACATCGGGGCGCGAGTTCAGCTTTTTTGATGAAATTGAACGCGGCATCGGCCATGTGGAAATGAGCAAGCCATTCTGCCCCACATTGAGCGCCAAAACAATTGAGCTCGCCCCCAAACACGGCATCAATGTTCATGACGGGGCGACCTATGTCGCGACCAACGGCCCCCGCTTTGAAAGCCCGGCGGAAATTAAAATGTATCAGATGCTCGGCGGCGATGTGGTCGGCATGACCGCCTGCCCGGAAGTGTACCTGGCCGGGGAACTGGGGATGAGCTTCGGCGCGGTCGCCCTGCCCATCAATCTTGCCGCGGGGCTGGAGGAAAATATCACCATCCATGAAGGCAATATTGACGAGGTCCGCGCCAAAATGATCGCGCTGATGCTGGATGTACTCGCCAACACCCGGGACGAGGATTGCCAGGTCCCCATTTTGCTATAAACCGGTTTTATAATAAATTTGAATGAACAGTGTGGATAAAAGAGGTCAAGGATAAAAATAAATGAAAGATAAAGTAAAGCCCGAACACGGCATGGGCACCGTGGTCAACCATGTGGGCGAAGGATCGCACGATAAACATTCGCATGTCATGCCCATATACCAGACATCAACTTTCGGGTTTCTGGATGTTGACGAAGGGGCCGATATCTTTGCCGGCCGCAAAAAGGGATATGCCTATACCCGCACCCATAACCCGAATATGGACCATCTGGCCAACAAAATCGCCTATATGGAGGGGATCGATTTGATCCGTGCCAATCCGGACAAGGCGCCAAATGAACTTTTCATGGGCAAGGTTACATCATCGGGCATGGGCGCAACATCGGCGGCGGTGCTGGCGCGGATCGGCGCCGGCGACAAGGCGATTGTGCAAATGGGCCTTTACGGCAACACATTCAAATTTTTTAATGAACTGGCCCCGCGCCTTGGCATTACCGTGATCTGGCAACAGGCGACCGACCCGGACAGCATGGATGCGGTGATTGCCGAAAACCCGGACGCGAAACTGGTGTTTGTCGAAACCCCGTCAAACCCGAATTTGGAGGTTATTGACCTCGTGCGGCTGGTGAAAGCCGCGCACCAGCACGATATGTGGGTGATGGTTGATAACACCTTTGCCACGCCGTACCATCAACGGCCGCTTACATTGGGCTGTGATGTGGTGGTCCACAGCACATCAAAATATATCAGCGGCCATGGTCAGGTGATCGGCGGCGCCATTGTCAGCACCCATCTGGATTATATGCATCCGGGCGGCAAGGGGGTGGGGCTGACCTATAAAATGCTGGGGGTTGCCCCCAGCCCCAAGGACACCTGGCTGATTAATAACGGCCTTAAAACATTTGAAATCCGTATGCAGCGCCACGCCAAAAACGCACAAATCATTGCCGAATGGCTGGAAGGTCAGCCGAAAGTGAAGCATGTTTATTATCCGGGGCTAAAAAATAACCCCTATCATGCGCTTGCCACAAAACAGATGATGAACGGCTACGGCGGCATGCTGAGCTTTGAGCTGATCGACGGGACACAGGGCGGCGCCGAAAACGGCAAGGCCTTCGCCAACGCGGTCACCATTCCGACCCTTGCCGTGTCGCTTGGCAATGTCGACAGCCTGATTCAGCATCCGGCGAGCATGACCCACGCCGCCACCCCGAAAGAAGACCGCGAAAAAGCCGGCATCACCGACAGCATCATCCGCCTGTCGGTGGGCATTGAAAATGTCGAGGATCTCATTGCCGATCTTGAAAATGCAATGAAGCAAGTGGGGTAATCAGGAAAATTAAAAAGGGGGAAGAAATGAAAAAAATCTCGTCATCAATGACTTTCTTTTACAAAAAAGTCTTTCCGACACTCTGGTTCGGAGGGCTATCCATCTTTCTTATCTATTCCATAATATCACCGGGAGAAATTGATAATAATACGCCATTTCCGGACTATATTTTCCCTCTGATTATGATGATATTTGGGTATTTTTTGTTTAAGTATTTAGTGTTTGATCTAGCTGACGAAGTTTATGATGAAGGAATGAATTTACTGTTTAAAAAAGGAAAGAAAGAGGCAAGGATCAAATTAACGGATATTAAAAACATAAGTTATTCTGAATCTTCTCAACCACCTCGCGTTACAGTAAGCAGTAGAACGGAAACACCCCTTGGAAGTGATATTAAGTTTATACCCGTTACAAATATAATACCATTTGGTGGAAATAAAAAGATCAATGAGCTGATTGACCGAGTGGACCGTGCAAGGCAACTTTAAGAAAAACCCGCTACCGCATCATCCGCCTGTCTGTGAGGATTGAAAATGTCGAGGATTTAATAGCCGATCTTGAACAGACGATGAAAATGGTGGGTTAAGAGAAAAGGAATAAAAGAATTCTAATTGCAATTTATTGATTTGATCTAACTTTCACTAATTTCTCTTAATTTTCTAAACTCATTAATAATCATCATAGGTAATTCATTATACATTATAAACTCTTCTCGGCTTTCAGAAAAAATTTCTATTATTGGATTCCTAATTATTGCGAGCATTACTTCTTCTAACTCATTAATTACTTTAAATTTTACTTTTATTGGTTTATTTGAGTATATTATTTCTAATGCTTCTTTTCCTTGATCATATATCCATGGAAACTTTTCACCAATAAAGCTTAAACAAATCAATAAGCCAATTTTTTTATTAGGAGCAACATGCATGATTTCTTTAAAAATCATTGGGTGAAATCTTTTGCTTTTATATTTATAATTTGGAGAAGATAAATTTCTATCTATTCTAGATGGTAAGTCTTGGAACATAACTTTAATTTCTTCAAATAATTTAGCAGAAGCATTTTCATCAACCTGATTAACGGTTTTATCTATTTCTGCATTAGATTTATCCGAATTTAATATTTCTTCTATTCTTTGTTTAAATTTTCCAACTTGAAACTTTATAGTTTCCTCATCTGGTTCAGAATTTGGAATTCTGTTAACTAATTGAAAAACAAGTTTAGTTAGTGATTCCTCATCATCAGAACAATTTTGAAATTGAGCAAAAGGGCCATTTGAAGCTTCTTTCAATGAAATTCCCAGAGCTACTCCGAGTATAGGAGTTTCAAGCTTGCCTTTTGCCATACCAGCTTCAAATAGAATCCACGGCCTATTTATACTTTTTTTTGTTAATAAGCAGACGACATCAGATGCAGATTGGATATTTTTTATTATTTCCGGATACCATTCAACACCAAATTCTATACCTTGATTTCCTTTTCTATCGGAAGATCTAAATGACTTAAGTACACCTGCACTTACACTTTTCAATAAACCACTAAAAGCTTCCGCTAATTCAGAATCCCTAGTATCATGGCTGATAAAGACTAATGAACTTACAGTTGTATTTATATCTTTATTTGAATTCTCTTTTTCCTCTACCATTTTAATTCCCCAATAGAGTACAATTAATATTATTAAATTTATCATATTTGTTAAATATGTCAAACTGAGAGAACTAATTATAGCAAAGCTAAATAGTATGACAAATCCACCAATTTTAAGGGTGGCGCGGCCAAGTGATGATCTGGAGGCGCTGGTGCGTTTTTACCGAGATGGGCTGGGGTTTGATATTATTGACCGTTTTTCCGGCCATGACGGTTTTGACGGTATCATGATGGGGAAAAAGGGATGGCCGTATCATTTTGAATTCACCCACGCCGCGGGACATGTGGCGGGCAAGGCACCGACCGAAGACAACCTGATCATTTTTTACCTGCCTGATCATGCCGAATGGCAGGCGGCGGTCACGCGCATGGAAAATGCCGGGTATGCGGCCCAAAAATCATTCAACCCATACTGGGACATGCAGGGGCGCACTTACGAGGACCCGGACGGGTACCGTGTGGTGCTTCAAAACGCGAAGTGGGAATAAGCCCAAGGCCCGTTTCTATTAATCGACTGTTTTTGTTGGTAATTTCTTTTGGATTGCCGAGATCAGTAACATAACCATAGTCGGATAGGGTAAAATAAGCATGAAACCCATTATGACACGAAGCGGCCAGCCAATTCCAAAATTTGAGTTATAGATCATTGTTGCACGGTCATGAAATTCAGGGGCAACATTCGCAAGTCTTTCTGCTTCAGACATGCCAAACTGATCATAACCAAGATTTTCCAGTTGATAACCCTGATAATAACTTGGCCAGTAGCAGACCATTATTAAAAGTATCAATATTATGGGTAATGAATAAAGGTTGATTGATAATATTCTTTCACGTGTATTGCCTGTGGGTATTTTAAAGTAAGCCAAAATCGGCGTAATCACTATAGCCAACGAAAATACATAATTAATTATAGTGTTCAAAAATTCCATTATTATCCCCAAAATATTTCTTTTAAGGATAACATGAATTTTCTTTGTGACACAATTTTGATTTTCGCTCGCCTCATTTAACAATATGGGGTAAAAATCAGGGATAGATTTATCAAAGGGGACGTATCATGAAAAAATGGGCATTTGTTATAGTGGCGGCGTTGATGGCGGCGGTCCCCATGGGGGCACAGGCGTTTGAAAGCACATATTATGTGGTCCGCCATGCGGAGAAAATGGACGGCGATGACCCGTTGCTGACCGCGAAGGGATTACGGCGCGCGGCCCATATTGCCGCGATGCTGGACGGCACGCCGATTGCCCGGGTTTATTCAACCATGACCCACCGCACCATCATGACGGCGACGGTGACGGCGGCGGCCAAGGGGGTGGCGATTGAGCCGTTCAGCACAGACGACCTTGCCACATTTGCCGAACAGTTAAAGGAACAGGAAGGCGTGTTTTTGATTGTGGCGCACAGCTCAAGCACACCGGACCTGGCGTCGCTGCTTAGCGGGGTCAATATCCCCAAGCTTGATGAAAGCGATTATGAGCAGATGTTTAAAGTCACCATCAGCGACGGGGAACCGGTGCTTGAAAAAATGACAACCACTTTTGAATAGTTTACCAAAATGAGCCTGTTTGATTTTATCGGCCTGATCGGGGTGTTGATGATTTTGGTCGCTTATGCGCTCATTCAGCTTGACCGGCTTGATGTTAAGCACATATCCTATTCAGTGATGAATGCCGCGGGTTCGGGGCTCATTTTAATTTCGCTTTATATTGATTTTAATTTAAGCGCGGCGGTGATCGAGGGGGCGTGGTTACTGATCAGCCTATACGGGATTATCCGCGCGTTTCAAAAAAGAACGTTATAGGTCAAAAAAGTAAGTCATAGGCTTCTCATCATGGTTAATGAGCGGTAAAAACGCCTCATTTCAGACATATTATCTTCCTAATCTTTTCCCTTATTTTGCAGTTTTTTCGAGTTAAAAAATATCGGAGAATTTTCATGAAATTTTTTAGTAAACCAGCCGCACTATTTATCACCAGTTTCATTATGACATGCACCGGCGCATCGGCGCAGGCGACGGGGCCCTTTAACGCGGTTGAGGAATTATTCGCCGCCATGTCGGCTTATAATTATCATCATATGGCAGAGTACGCGACGGATGATTTTCAGTATCTGATCAATGGCAAGATTGAAACAATGGATGATCTTATCCGTGAGACGAAAAAGACCGAAGGCGTGATGGCGCGGCGCAATTATTTTTCGATCATTGACAGCCGCAATCACGGCAATTCGGTTTCCGTAAGTTTCTGGTACCGGTCGGACCTTGAAAGCGCGGACGGCGAAAAAATGAGCCTGGCCTGGCTTGAAAGCGCCGTAGTGGTCAAGGACGGGGACAGTTGGAAAATTGAAATGCTCCATTCCACCCACCTGCCCGATGTCAGCGACATTCCGCGTCAGGTGGTGATGGAGGAATATGTGGGTGACGGTGCCTTCAAGGTGGCAGCATCCGGGATTGTTGAATAGCCGCTTAGTATCAGTATTTATGTTTCTCGCAGGCCCGGCGCAGACGGACAAGCATATCGGCGTCGGGTTTGTTGGCGGTTATTTCCGCGTCGGTCAGGCCATCAAGCTCATGGGGGAAAATCAGCCAGTCTTCGGTTTTATGGACGAAGTAATTGGGGATGCGGGTGGTGAGGTTCTTGCTCGGTTTATAATAAACGGTGCCGACCCGGACATCGAGCGGCATGTTTTTTCGCATCTGCACTTCCAGTTCATGAATGATGGCGTTGATGCTGCGGCCGCTGTCAAACACATCATCGAGGATCAGCAGCCTGTCTTCATGGTTCATATTTTCAACCAGGTAATGAAGGCCGTAAACTTTCACATACGCCTGTTGTTCGGCGATCCCCGTATAGCTTGAGGTGCGGATGGCGATATGGTCGGTTTTAATGTGGCAGAAATCCATCAGTTCCTGCACCGCGATGCCGACCGGGGTGCCGCCGCGCCAGACACCGACGATAAAATCGGGGCGAAAGCCGTCCTTGATAATCAATTCCCCGAGCTTTAATGAGGCGGAGAGCAGCTCGCCAGCGGAGATATAGACTTTGTTCATGTCCCTTTTTCCCTGTTTATCCGTTTCCGGTTTTTTGGGCCTGATTTTTATTTCGGCTTTACTATAACGCGGGGCGCGGAAAAAAGGAATTTCAATTTGCCCGCAGATTGATAGAATAAAAAATAAAAAAGGGGAATTTAGCCATATGATCAAAGCGGCGGTCATTTTTGTGATAGCGGTGCTTGGCTTTGCCGCCATGCAGGCGATGTCCGACAAGGGGCATGACCCAAATAACCTGCTGATTGTTGAGGTCAATACCTCGGCCGAGCGGACGGGGCTTCTTCGCGCGCAGCTTGACAGCTTTGAAGCGGATAACCCGGGGATCAGGGTTGATGTGATATCGCTGTCCTGGGGGCAGGCCTTTGAAAAGCTGAGCATGATGATTGCCGGGGGGCAGGTTCCGGATGTGATTGAAATGCCGGATTTCTGGCTGTCGCGCTATGTCAGCGCCGGGCAGATTGCCGATATGACGCCGTTCCTTGAGCAAACGAAATTTGATGATGACCTGGAGGCGGATACCTTTGAATATGGCAGCATCCGGGGCCGGGTTTATACGGTGCCTTACGGCTATTATTTGCGGGCGATGATTTATAACAAAAAAATATTTGCCCGCGCCGGCATTGAAAAACCGCCGCTGACTATGGACGACTTTTATAATGACGCGGCGAAGATATCCGCCCTTCCCGGCACCTACGGCTATTGCCATCATGGCGGGCGCGGCGGCGCCGTTTTTTATTACTGGATCATGACGACCATGAACGGCTCAAACCGGTTTTTTGATGATGAGGGTAAAAGCACATTTTATCAGCCCGGCGCGGTACGGGGCCTGACCCTGATCCGGGATATTTATAAAAACGGCTATGCGCCGAAAGACAGCCTTAACTGGGGCCTTAATGAAACGGTGTCGGGCTTTTATAGTGGCACCTGCGCCATGCTGCACCAGACGCCGGATGCGCTCACTTCCCTTCGTAAACGGATGGATGATGATGATTATGGTTCGGCACCGATGCCGCTGGGGCCGAGTGGCAAATCCTTTCCCCATCTGGGTTATATCGGCTGGTCGGTTTTGGAGGGGTCCGAAAACAAGGCGGCCGCTTTTAAGCTGGTCCATCATCTGTTATCCCGTGAAAATAACCGGGCCTGGGCCGAGCGTTCGGGGCTGGTGCCGATTTATAAGGGATTGTCGGACAATATATTTGATGCAGACGGGATTGGCGCCGGATGGCTTCAAACCACAAAAGACCCACATTATCAGTATATGATCAACCCAAATTACCTGCCCGATATTGCCGAATTTGACAGTATTGAGGTGGTCCAGTCCGGTCAGGCAATGATGCTGGGCGAAAAAACGCCTGAGGAAACGGCACGGGCGTGGGCGGATTTCCTGACTGCCGCTGAAAAAAGATGGGATGCGGCAAAATGAGCAGGTTTCTAACCCCGTGGCTTTATCTTGCGCCGACGCTGCTTTTTATAATCCTGCTGGTGCTGGTGCCGCTGATTGCCGGGGTGAGCTACGCCTTTTATGATTTTGACCTGATATCGGTAACGAGGGACTTTGTCGGCTTTGATCAGTTCTTCCGCCTTTTGCAGGATGATAAAATATTTTCCATGAGCCTTATGAATACCCTTTTCTGGACGGCGGCATCGCTTTTCTTCCAGTTCACGTTCGGGCTTATGCTGGCGCTTATTTTAAACCGGGGGTTTCGGGGGATCAGGCTGATCCAGCCGGTGCTGTTCGTACCGTGGGCGGTGCCGTCCTTCCTGATCGGGTTGATGTGGGTCTGGATGTTTAACCCGGTGACCGGGCCGCTGCCTTACCTGTTTGAAGGGCTTGGCTTAATGGAAAAGCCTGAAAATCTGTTAAGCGATCCTGACCACGCGATGTGGGGGCCGATCATTGCTAATATCTGGTTCGGGATTCCGTTTTTTGCCATTATGCTGCTGGCGGCGCGGCGAACGATCCCCAATCAAATTTACGAAGCGGCGAGCATTGACGGGATCAGCGGCCTTGACGCCTTTCGCCATATAACCCTGCCGCTGATGGCACCGACCATTATTATAACGCTACTGGTACGGGCAATATGGATCTCTAATTTTGCCGAAATTATCATTGTCATGACCAATGGCGGCCCGGCCAATTCAACCCAGATTGTCGCCACCTATATTTATGATACGGCTTACCAGAAAATGGATTTCGGTTATGCGTCGGTTCTGTCCATCGCACTTTTATTCCTGCTGATGATTTATGGCCTTACCCTTGGCCGCATCCGCCGCAAAATGACGACATATGTGTGAGGGCGCGATGAAATACGGTAAATATCTGATCATATCCGCTTTTCTTCTCTTCACGCTGTTTCCAGTTTACTGGATGCTGAAAATATCGCTGACGCCGGACCGGCTGCTCTTTTCAGAAGGGGTGGTGATTTGGCCAAGCAAAATAACATTTGATCATTATTATGCGGTGTTGGTGGAAGGAAGCTTTCCTGATTATTTTTTAAACAGTTTTATCGTGTCTGCCACCACAGCGGTTATGGTCACGATTATCGCCAGCCTTGCCGGATATGCGCTTTCCCGGTTTCAGTTTAAAGGAAAGGTCAGTATCATTACCGTGCTGTTAATTACGCAGATGTTCCCGATTGTCATGGTGATTGCGCCGATTTATAATGTACTGACGATGATAAATCTGGTTGACAGTCTGGCCGGACTGATCCTGGTTTATACCGCTTTTAACCTGCCTTTTGCCAGTTTCCTGATGCAGACTTTTTTTGACGGCGCGCCAGAAGAGCTGGAGGAAGCGGCGATGATTGACGGCTACACCCGCCTTGAAGCCCTTGAAAAGATAACCCTGCCCCTTTGCCTTCCAGGCATTGGTGCAACGCTCGGTTTTGTATTCACTGCCGCCTGGTCAGAACTGCTTTTTGCGCTGATGTTTATTAACCGCCAGTCACAGATGACTTTTCCGGCCGGCATCATGAATTTTGTGACCAAATTTTCTGTTGACTGGGGCCAGATGGCAGCGGCGATGATCCTCGCCCTGATCCCGGTCTGTATTTTCTTCGCGTATATCCAGAAATTCATCGTTCAGGGGTTAACCGCCGGTGCGCTTAAAGGTTAGTTTAGATATTCCTGTTCAAAGAGTGTAAAACTCTGACGCAGACGGTTACTTAAAATGTCCTTTACCTTCGGGCTGGCGAAACTGGTGCTGATGCTGTTAAAGCTCATTTGCTGTAGCTCGGCATAAGTCACATCAGTGGTGCTGACTGCGGCAATGCATTCTTTTGAAATGTTGGTATCAAAAATTCCGTCATTATCGGTCGAAAGGCTGACCGGGATACCAAGACGTAAAAAGCGTAAGAAAGGATGCGGTCCCGATTTCATATCAAATACTTCCAGCCTGTAATTGCTGGTGATATTCATTTCAATGCCGGGCTTGATATTGCGGGCATATTCAAGCGTGACCAGATCATCCTTTAACTTTACCCCATGGCCAACGCGCGATACCCCCATCACCAATGCATCACGAACATTGCGTGGATCGCCCAACTCCCCCGCATGCATCGTCATTTCCAGCGGGTGATCATCCGGATGCTCCCGGTTATAACCACTTAAATAACCATAGGCTTCCTGCGCCCGCTCAAGGGCGGGATTGCCCCTTTCTATCGCGTAAAGATCAACGCCGACAATGGCATCTGTCGGGTGCTCAACCAGCAGCGTATTCCATTTTTTAATCAATTCCCCGTTATTTTCCCCGGGCAGAAAACGAAGCTGGCCGAGATTCCAGCGGACAACAACGCCAGTTTCCTTATAAAATTTATCGGACCAGTTGGTCAGCTTTTCAATGCTTTCCAGTGTAGGCAGGAAACCGTTGGTAAATTCAATATAGCTGATACCATGACCGGCAGCACGGCTTAGAAAATCGAGATAGAGCATTTCCATTTTGTCATCAAGATGTTCGTCCTCAACCATCCAGATGACAAAAACGAAGATGGCATCAAATCTTGTGAAATCATGGGATGGCGGGTCAGTCGGCAGAAAAAAGAAATCAACAAATAGGCTTTGATCCGCTTCACTTAGCGAGAGAAAATGTTCAGATTCTGGCAGGGATCGAAGTGCTTCAATTTCATAATCATAGAGCATCTGACCTTGATTTTTTATGGTCTTAATAAAATATTCCGGCTCAATGACCGGGTTATATTTGCTGAGTATTTTTATGACAACATCCCGTGTGAAAAGGCCGTATGGGTGCACATGAAGCATGCCGCCTTTGGGGATCTCTTCGCAAAATTTAGCAAGCGCAACCGGATCATTCCTGAGAGGCGAAATATCAATAGCTGATTTTCTGATCGCTTCTTTATGGCTTTGCTCGATAATCAATTTTTCATTTTCTTCAAGAAGCCCAATTTCAATGGGCGAAAACTGATCGCTTTCATCCACAACAAACCCAGCTTCCCAATCATCACGGGAAATCGGGTTTGACTCTTTATAATTTCTTTCAATAATAAAATTGCGGGCTTCGTCATATTTTTTTAAATGCGCTAATAACTTTATATTCGCCATGTCCTGCTCGGAACATGACGACAGACCGAGCATCAAAAGGGAAAGACCAATTAATAAAAACACATTCTGATGATTTTTATTCATGAATGAAATCCCCTTTTTAGTAATTATGATGTAAAGGCCCGTTAATATATTCCGTTAATCATCATACATACAATTATTCTTCCTGCATGGCAAAAAGTTCTGCATTGCCACCTGTTGCAACAGTATTAATGGTCAATGTTTTTTCCGTCGCAAAGCGGAAAAGATATCTTGGACCACCGGCTTTTGGCCCGGTTCCGGAAAGTCCCTGCCCGCCGAAGGGCTGGACCCCGACCACTGCCCCAACAATGTTCCGATTAACATAAGTGTTTCCGACATCAAGGTTTTTAAAAATATAATCGGCACTTTCCTCAATACGGCTATGGACACCAAGCGTGAGGCCAAAACCCGTATTTCTGACCTGCTCAAGAATATCATCAAGCTTTGATGATTTATAACGGATCACATGCAGGATCGGGCCAAAAACCTCTTTTTTAAGCTCATTAACTGATGAAATTTCATAAAGCCGTGGGCCAAAAAAAGTTCCTTGATTATGCTCTTTCGGTGATGAAAGGGCATTTATTAATATTGCTTCGCTGTCCATTCTGTCTGCGTGTGCCTGTAATAGGTCCTTTGCATCCTGGTCTATAACCGGGCCAACATCGGTTGAAAGATCAGCCGGGTTTCCGACCTTAAGACAATCCATCGCGCCTTTAAGCATAGGGATGATGGTACCCGCGACTTCTTCCTGCAGGTACAAAACCCGCAGAGCCGAGCAACGTTGTCCCGCTGACTGAAATGCTGAGGAAATGGCATCATCAACCACCTGTTCCGGCAAAGCAGTGCTGTCAACAATCATGACATTTTGCCCGCCTGTTTCGGCTATTAATGGCACAATCGCCCCTTCACGATTGGCCAGTGTGCGGTTAATAATTTTTGCTGTTTCCGTTGATCCGGTAAAGGCGACACCATCAATACGGTCATCGGCCACGAGCTTAGAGCCGATTGTGGCGCCATCCCCGGTGAGCAGATGCAGCACATCAGCTGGAACCCCCGCAGCATGCAGAATTTTAACCGCTTCTGCAGCGACTATTGGCGTTTGTTCAGCTGGCTTGGCAATAACTGCATTTCCTGCGGCTAGTGCGGCGGATACCTGACCCATAAAAATAGCCAGTGGAAAATTCCAGGGACTGATACAAAGGAAGGTGCCCCTGCCCTGAAGGTAAAGTTCATTGCGTTCGCCAGTTGGCCCGGGAAGAGGTTTCCCCCCTTCAAAATTTTCCCGTGCCTGCCCGGCATAATAACGAAGGAAATCAACCGCTTCACGCACTTCGGAAAGTCCATCGGCTAAAGTCCTACCCGCCTCTGCGGCAATAAGTCCCATTAGCGTCAGACAATTATTTTCTAACGAATTTGCAGCATTATTTAATATCTCTGCCCGGGTAGCCCCGCACAGTGCATTCCATGATTTTTGGGCTTTTTTTGCTGCCCCCAGGGCTTTCTCAATATCATCATCTGAAGAGCCCCCAACCAGACCAACCACTTCTCCCGTTGTCGGGCTGAGAATTTTTTCAGGGTTTTCAAAGCCCATCTTTCCACAAACGATGGGCCCCGCCTTCCAGTCATGTTTCGTAACGAGACTGGCATTAAGTTTTGCAATTTCGAGCGGATCGGAAAGATCAAAGCCCGTTGCATTTTTTCTTGGGAATTTTTCAAAAGCCGAAGCGCTCAATATATCCTTTGGCAGCGGGATCATACTATGTCGTCTTGGTGATTTTTGCTCAACCAGCTTGATAGAGTCCTGCATCAGTTCGTCAACGGCGACTTCCTTATCCATGAAACGGTTAACAAATGAACTGTTGGCCCCGTTTTCAAGCAGGCGCCGTACCAGATAGGGAAGCAAATCCTTATGGGCGCCGACAGGGGCGTAAACACGGATATTAAACGGCCTTTCAACATTATTTTTGACCACATCATAAAGAAGGTGTCCCATGCCATGTAGCCGCTGAAATTCAAATTCGTCCGGATTAACATTCCATTTTTTTGCAAGTTCGAGTATAAGCGCCACCGAATAGGCATTATGGGTCGCAAACTGCGGATAGAATATATCCCGCGCCATCATTAGCCGCTCCGCGCATACCTGATAGGAAAGATCCGTTGTTGGTTTCCTCGTATAAACCGGATAATCGCTTAGTCCCGCTTCCTGGGCATGCTTAATTTCACTGTCCCAATAAGCCCCCTTGACCAGGCGAACCATAAACTTGCGACCCAGTTCACGGCCCAGCGTTTTTAACCAGTCAAGAACATAGGGCGCCCTTTTCTGGTAGGCCTGAACTACAATTCCAAGCCCATCCCAGTTTTGGAGCATCGATGAGCGGGCCAGACTTTCAAAAATATAAAGGGATAGATCAAGCCTGTCTGCTTCTTCGGCGTCAATGGTAAATCCCAAACCATTTTCCCGGGATAATGACGCCAGCTCGGTTATTCTGGGAATCATAACGGACATTACCGTTTCATGATGCGCCATTTCATAACGCGGATGAAGGGCGGAGAATTTTACTGAAATGCCATTTGCCGAATAAGGATTGGACTTTTCATTTTGCGCCCCGATTTCCAGAATTGCTTTTTTATAGGCTTCAAAATAACGGTCTGCATCAGCCATTGTCCGCGCCCCTTCCCCGAGCATGTCAAATGAAAAGCGGGTATCAGGGCTGTTTTCCTTTTTGCCACGGTTTATGGCTTCATCAATGCTGCGACCCAGAACATATTGCCCGCCCATAATCTTCATTGCCTGCATGATGGCAGTGCGAACAACCGGTTCTCCGGTTTTTCTGACAAAAGCTTTAAACCAGTTATCCGTGTTTCTTTTTACATCGGCACCAAGCTCGACAAATTCACCGGTCAGCATCAGACCCCAGGTTGAGGCATTGACAAATGTGCTTTCAGAATGACCTTTATGATCCGACCAGCGTCCGGCACTGATTTTTTCAGATATCAGTTTATCGGCGGTCGCTCCATCCGGCACCCTAAGCAGGCTTTCCGCCAGGCACATCAGGGCCACGCCTTCTTTATTGGATAAGTCAAATTCCTGTAGAAAATAGTCCATAGTCCCCTGACGACCGCTTCTTTCTCTGGATTTTTCGACGAAGCGTCGTGCCTGATCAACCAGACGGTTTCTTTCCCCGGTTGTCAGTTCAGTAGCATGGAGCAGATTATTCACGCATGCTTCTTCATCCGCATGCATGGCAAGGCGCAGATTATGTCTGATCTCGTCCAGAGACAGCGTTTCAATCACTTTATGCTCATTCAAAGAATACATGTGACACCTCAATTTAAAATGGATAATCACAAGAACATATCGTATATTGCAGTAGAATGTCCTACTTTATTAAAGTATTTGCCGATATATTATCTATTATTTTGACTGTTAAATAGAATTAAATGCTGTTAACATTCAACCACATTGACAGCCAGTCCACCTTTTGAGGTTTCCTTATAATTTGACTGCATATCTTTACCGGTCTGGCGCATGGTCTCAATCACTTTATCTAGGGATACATGATGAAGCCCATCGCCTCTGAGCGCCAACCGGGACGCATCAATTGCTTTTACCGCACCCATTGCATTTCTTTCAATACAGGGTATTTGCACTAGACCGCCAATTGGATCGCAGGTCAGGCCCAGATTATGTTCCATTCCAATCTCGGCAGCATTTTCAACCTGAAGAACCGTTCCGCCCATCACAGCCGTAAGGCCCGCAGCCGCCATGGAGCAGGCAACGCCAACTTCCCCCTGACAGCCAACCTCTGCACCGGAAATTGATGCATTCTTTTTATATAAAGAGCCAATTGCCGTTGCCGTCAGCAGAAAGTCATAAACGGCTTTTTTATCACCGTTTCGATTATAAAAGCGGGCAAAATACCGTAAAACAGCAGGGATTATACCTGCGGCACCATTGGTAGGAGCCGTGACCACTCGACCGCCAGCCGCATTTTCCTCATTGACCGCAAGAGCCCACAAATTTATCCAGTCAAGAATAACAGACGGATCACCAAGCTGTTTTTCCTGCGCCTCCTTAAGCGAGGAAAGGACCTGTGCCGCTCTTCGTTTAACATTAAGAGAACCGGGCAGTTTACCGCCGGTCGCACAGCCGCGGTCGATTGAATATTGCATGGCATCATAAATTTTATCGAGCCCCTGTTTGATTTTCTGCCTGGGCATTAATGCCTTTTCATTTTCCCACATAAGTTCGGCAATTGAAAGTTTATGGAGGCTGCAAAGCTCAAGAAGTTCCTGTGCGTTATCGAATGGATAGGGAACTTCTATTTCTTCAGGAGGGGGCGTATTCCGGCCAAAATCGGCCTCACTCATAATGGCGCCACCACCAACGGAATAATAACTTTCAGAGGCAATTTTCATGCCTTTGCTGTCAAAAGCGTGAAATGTCATTCCATTGCTGTGATGAGGAAGAAGTTCTTCCATATGAAAAAGCAGATGATCTTTCACTGAAAATAAAACTTCCTTGTCCCCAAGCAGAGTAATTCTACCGGAAGATTTTATATTTTCGCAAAGATCATCAATAATGGCCGGGTCAACAGTCGCGGGTTCCAAACCTGACAAGCCAAGAAGAATAGCTTTGTCCGTCGCATGGCCCAGACCGGTCAACGCCAGTGAACCATATATATCGACCTTAACGGACCCAACTTTTTTTATATCGGGAAGTGCCTCAAGAAATGTTTTTGCCGCGACCATAGGCCCGACAGTATGAGAACTTGATGGTCCTATACCGATCTTAAAAAGGTTGAAAACGCTGTAATACATGCTCCCACCCTTATTCATTTCTCAGGGAATTATTATAGAAAAGATATTAAACGCAGCTTATGCGTTTTGAGCTGTCTTATCAAGTGACTTGATATGCTCTAATACTCTTGACCATTTATTCGCTTCACATATTTCAATGGCCTGACTGCGCCCCATGCGGCGGATCAGTTTTTTTGCAAGCTCTTCAATAGTCTGGTTGCTCATAGTTTTACCTGTAATTTATCAAACTTTAATCTACTGCCTTTTAATATACACAGCAATTAAGGCAATATCATGCCGGAAAACACACCATCTACGCCCCTATTTTCCTAAAGTCAAGCCGGGACTTAGAATATTTTCCTTCGCATAGACTATAACTGAGGCCAACATTATATTTAAATCTGTTCATTGGCAAGCATATAGCATAAAATATTGCACTCATCCGATTCTATATATGTTTAATCCGGGTAAATTGATTTTTTTAAAGATATTGTAATGGCCAATCATAAAGATGTTTCACAAAGCCAGCCCGGCACTCGAAAGCTGGATAGAACAGATCGCAGAATTTTAGAGTTACTGCAACTGGATGGTCGTATTTCCAATGTAAAGCTTGCCGAGCTCATTCACTTAAGCCCGACACCATGTCTTGAACGGGTCAAAAGACTTGAAAAAGAAGGCTTCATAAAAAATTATGTCGCCATTCTTGACCCCAAAATGCTGGATGCCGCACTCGTTTCCTTTATTGAGGTATCTCTGGCACGAACGACGACAAAGGCACTTGATCACTTTCGACAGGTGATCCTTGAAATGGATGAAGTTCAGGAATGCCACATGGTTGCCGGCGGGTTTGACTATCTGATCAAAGTTCGCACCAGCGATATGGATCATTACAGGCGTTTTCTTGGTGAGAAGCTTTCCACTATTGAAGATATCAGCAGCACACATACATATGTTGTAATGGAAGAAATAAAGGCCAGCAGTGCCATTAAAATTAGTGAATAATAATGCCAAAAATTACTTTTATATCCCCTGACAATAAAGAATATTTCGTTGATGCCGAGATCGGCAAAACTTTAATGCAAATCGCCGTAGCACATAATGTGGAAGGTATTGATGCGGATTGCGGCGGCTCCTGCGCCTGTGCCACCTGCCATATCATTGTCCCTAAAGAATTTAGAGCCAAAGTTGGGCCTGCTCACGAAGATGAAAGTGCCCTTCTTGATTTTCTTGATAATCGCAGAGCGGGAAGCCGCCTTAGCTGCCAGATTGAAATGAAAGAGGACCTTGACGGTATGATCGTCAAGGTCCCCTCATTATATTAAGTTCAATTATTCAGCAGTGCCGATTTCAGTAATACCATCCTCTTTGGGCTTCAGTGCCTCAATTCTTTCTAAAACAGTATCCTTTATATCATAAAGACAAGGAACCAGGATGAGCGTGATAAATGTCGCAAAAAGCACACCAAAGGTCAATGAAACCACCATCGGAATCACAAATATCGCCTGATAACTTGTTTCCAGCATAATAGGTACAAGGCCGATGAAGGTAGTCATTGAAGTCAGAATTATCGCCCGAAACCGCATTCTACCCGCTTCGGCTATTGCTTCCCTGTAATGCATGCCTTCTTTCTTTAGTCCCTTGATACAATCAATGAGAACGAGGTTATCGTTAATAACCACACCAGCCGCCGCAAAGAGCCCAAGGAATGAATAAAGACTGATCGGCATATCCATAAGCAGATGACCAATTATTGCGCCAACAAAGCCAAATGGAACAGCCGTCAAGATAATAAGCGGCTCAACGTAAGATCGAAGGCCGATGGCAAGTACCGCGTAAATTGCCAGCAATACAAGAGAGAGATAGAAAGTAATCTCACCAAAGAAAATGCTTTCTTCTTCAATTTCACCATCCGGAATAACCGAAAATCCAGGCACTGTTTTTTCCAGTTCTTTAAAAACACTGTTTTCAAGATGCTTATAGGTTTCATAGGGGGACACAATATTTTTATTCATGCTTGCCTGAACTTTAATAATGTCCTGACCATTAATCCGCTCCGGTGACAGCAGAAGCGGTACATATTCCATTTCCGCAACCATGTTGAAGGGTATTTCGCCACCTTCCGGTGTTTTAATATACATTTCCCTGAGCGCGTTGATATTCTGGCGTGCTTCCAGAGGATACCGGACCATGATATCCATTGTTTCGCCATCCCGCGGGATCCGCTGAACAATCCGGCCATAAAAAGCCAGACGGACCTGCTGACTGAGTATTCCCAAAGTCAGGCCATAATGTTCGGCTTCAGGCTTCAACTTGATATTGAGTTCCAGTGTTTGTCTGTCACGGTTGTCATAAATCTGGGTAAGACCCTGAATGTCACGCATTTCAAGTTTGACCTTCTCAACCGCATCCGCGAGGTCTTTTTGATTGCTGGCCGAAACATAGAAACTTAAATCACCGCCACGACGCTGATCACTGCGGGAGTTTTTGAGTGTCACT
The DNA here is from genome assembly GCA_041396985.1 of Emcibacteraceae bacterium. Taxonomy (NCBI): domain Bacteria; kingdom Pseudomonadati; phylum Pseudomonadota; class Alphaproteobacteria; order Emcibacterales; family Emcibacteraceae; species Emcibacteraceae bacterium. The sequence goes on along the minus strand of JAWKXO010000002.1, from coordinate 465,651 downwards.
TCAACGGCTTCGGGAATTTCACCCACTCGTTCCTGCCATTCATTCATCACTTCTTCAGGTTTAATAATTGCCAGTGCTTCAGACGACATTTCCAAAGACATACGGATATTATTACCAAAAACAAAGCTGTCATAATTAGGGAAGAGAATATTTCTTTCCATTCCCGTCTGATTAGCATATTTTTCCTCAACACCGCCCGGGCCACTGATGGCGTCAACCATGGCATTATGTATTCTTTCCCCTGTTCCTTCCGGCGCTGTTTCTGAAATTTCCACGCTATAACGAAGTATGTTACTTGGAATTTCCGGATTGAATGATGACCGGACAAAGCCAAGCACATAGGCCGTCACAAATAAAACGAGAACAGACAGAAAAACGCTAGCTGTCATATATTTCACCTTTAAACATTTCTGAATAAAAGGTTTATATTTATATCTGGCAAAATCTATGAGCCACTGAGCCACTTTACTCTGAAATTTAAGAAACTTCCGATACCATTCATAATCCGGCTCAAAAGGTTTATTTCCTGATAAGTGGCACGGTAATATTAGTAGGCTTTCCACCAGAGAGAAAAGAAGGGCGGCTGCAACGACCACTGAAATATCCCGCGCCTGCTGCCCTGTTTCAGATTCAAATAAAAGAAGTGGTGAAACAGCAAGTATCGTAGTGAAAACAGAAAGAATAACAGGTTTTGACAAGGTCTGGGCACCAAAAACGGCGCCTTTCAGCCCTTTCCTGCCCTCTCGCTGGGATTCGTGAATAGCTTCCCCGACCACAATGGCATCATCGACAACTATCCCCAAGACCAGAAGAAAACCAAACAACGATATCTGGTTAACCGAAAAATCAAACATATTCATTGCGATAAAAGTACCGGAAAATGCAATGACTATACCAAAGGTAACCCACAGCGCCAGATCAAGCCTTAGGAACATGAGTAACAGGAAGAACACAAGCACAAGACCAGATAAGCTGTTTGATATCAGCATTTCCAAACGCTGAAAAAACTCCACGCTGTCATCACGCCAGGTGGTTACTGTTATGCCTTGCGGGAATGTCGGTGCAGCAGATTCAAGATAATCTTTAATTTGCGAAGTAAGGCTTAATACATCCTGACCAGGGCTGAGTTCAGCCGACAGAACTATTGAAGGCTTTCCTTTTGATCGGAAAATAAAAAAGCGTTCACTTACACCATCTTTAATCTCGGCTATATCACCAAGTTTAATACGGGTGCCATTTGGTTGCTGAAGTATCGTAATGTCAGCAAATTCATCGCTATAATAGGCACGATTATCTGCCCTGATCTGTAGAGAACCAAATCCATTTCTGATTGATCCTACAGAAATATCAACCGAGCTGTCGCTTATGGCATTTGCAACACTTTGCATAGATAGACCAAGTCGACGCAAATCAAATTCGGAAACCTCGATACTGATTGTGTTTGGCGGCATACCGCGGACTTCTACAAGACTGACATCTGGCAAAGCAAGCATATCAGCACGAACCTTTCTTGCCACTGCGGCAAGGGTTTGCTGATCCGTATTTCCTGATACAACCACATCAATAATATCATCATTCTGAATTTCAAGCTTTACACGCGGTGGTTCAATATCACGGGGGAATGACCTGATCCCGTCTATACGTGCCTGTACCTCACTTATCGCGTTCTGGACATTTGCTCCGCGCGTAAGCTGAAGGGTTACTCTTGAGCTTCCACGACCTGAACGGGATGACATTTTCTTAATGTTTGGCACCCCTTTTAAAGCCTCTTCAACCGGAATAGTGATATTGTCCTCAACTTCATTCGGTCCGGCACCTAGATAGCTCACCGTCACGGATATTTCATTTGGAGCCACAATTGGAAATACTTCTGTACGCAAAAGAGGTAAACTAACCATACCGCCGATAATTATCAGCACCATGAGCAGATTAGCCGCCACATGATTATCCGCAAACCATGCAATAATATTTCTCATTGGTTACCTCCCTGTGGTGAGTTTCCGGCAGCCTGACGTCTTGCCTGCATTGCTGCACGTTGCTCTGGTGTCATATTAGCTATTGCCGCACGGCGCTGTTCCGGCGTCATATTAGCGAATGATGCCCTGTTATTATTGCCGTTATTTGCCTGATCCCCCGCAGGCGCTTCAGCGGCATTTGCTGTTGCCGGACCGCCGGATGCTGCGCCGGCAGCCGGTCTTTGACCACCGCCAGCAACATTATTAGCTCCACCCGGTCTTCCCATCGGAACTCCGTCAAGGTTGGCCACCGTTGACTTCATACCTGGCACATATGAAAAGGGTGGAGATGTCGTAATCAGCTCGCCGACTTCAATACCTGATTCAATCGTGACATAGTCTTTATCCCGGTCCACAACTTTCACAGGCTTGGTTATCAGTTTGCCATCCTCAAAAATAAAAATATCATCATCATCATGCATTGCTTTTACAGGCACATGAAACACATCACTTATTTTTGGGCCGAATACTTCCAACTCAACAAAAACACCCGGTAAAAGAGGCGGTGTCGGCTTTTCATGTTTAAGATTCATAGGATCATAAATAGTTGCAACCGCATAATAAACCCTGCTTTTCCTGTCAATTGAGCTTTCAACCCTTAAAATCTGGGCGTCCCAGGCAATATGATCTTCACGTGTTAAATCCCTGATTTTAACATCAAGAACTTCTTCTTTAGGTAAAATACCAACATTCTTAATATCCAGCAGATCAATCTGCTTTTGGCTAAGAGGCATGCGAATTTCTGCTTCTTCTGTCCCAAACACTGATGCAATATCCTGATTGGTACCGACGACCTGTCCCAAATCAACCTGTTTCTCATCAATCATGAGCGGGAATGGTGCCTTAACTTCGGTCCGTTCCAGACGAATACGCTGGGTTTCGTAGTTTGCTTGTGCCCCTTTTAATCCTGCTTCTGCTTCACGAAGCTGAGGAATTCGAAGGACAAGCTCAGTCGCCTTTCCTTCACCATATTTTTCCCAATCCTGTCTCGCGAGTTCTGCCTGTTCTTTTTCCACGCTTAAAGTCTGTTCAGCACGGGCAACATTCACTTCTGCCTGCGCCAATGCAAGTTCATAATCACTTGGATCAATTTTTAAGATCACTTCGCCGGTATCAAAAAAACCGCCTGTTAGAAATTTAGGCGATGTATAGACGATCTGTCCGGAAACCTGCGACTTAATATTGATATTTAATCTACTTTCAACGACCGCTTGTGTTCTGACAATCGGAAAAACATCTTGCTTTTTAGCGGTAATAACCTCCAGGCGTTCTACCCGATCCTCAAGCCTTTCAACTGGCGCCTGCGGGCGGAAAATAAACATAGTTACAAAAATAACACTCGTAATCACGGCGATACCTAATACTATGGTTAACTGTGTGTAACTTTTTTTCATTATAATTGATCCTGATTACGACGAGTCTGGTTTGATGCAGACAATTGACTAATATAATTTTCCAAATCCTGACCACCAAGTGCCAGATACAAATCAGCCCGGTTAAGAAGCCTGTTATATTGTACTCTTAGAAGACCTTGCTGTGAAGAAATACGATTTCTCTGCACATTTATGAGAGAAAGAATATCAATAAGACCTTTTCCATACTGCTCAAGCGCTTTATCCTCACTGGCGAGAGCGCTTTCAACGGCCGTTGTTAAATGGCTTTCCTGCTCTGCCAGTGTGACTTCTGCGGTCAGCGCATTTTCAGCTTCCTTATATGCATTTAGAACGACTTTCAGATAGTTAGCAAGACTACTGTCTAGACTCACTTCACTAAGCACAACCTGTTGACGGCGACGGCCACCGTCAAAAACCGGCGCAACCACATTTCCTACAACACTCCAAACCAGATGATCAACATCGACGATATCTTTCAGCTGATCACCACTTGCTGTAGTGCTCCCTGAAACGCTAAGAGATGGATAAAGGGCCTTTTTCGCAGAATTAAGGTCATAATTTGCCGCCATTACCCTGTTTCTGGCTGCAACAATATCCGGCCGGGCAGCTAGCAGATCCGAAGGGATACCCATGGTAATGACACCCTCCAATTTAGGAAGCTGTGCTTCTTTTGGTACCATTCCAGTAGGATATGATCCAACCAGTGTTTCCAAATTTCTCATTCGCTCAACAACAGTTTGGCGTTGACTGGCCAAATTTGAACGGGCTGTAGCCAGATTTGTATCGAGCTGCAGCACATCAAGCACATCAACAAGACCTCTTGAATAGCGGCTTTGCACCAAATTTTTTGCCTGTAATAATTTTTCCAGGTTAAGTTCAAGGAGTCTGTTTTGCATTTCTGCTTCAACAACATCAAACCAGCTTTGTGCTGTCCTTGTTGCCAATGACAGTCTTGCATAATCAAAGTCATTTTTTACTGCAAGGACATTTTGCTCTGCCGCCGCATTATCACTGGCCAGTCGTCCCCAGACATCTGCTTCCCATGCCAGGCTTCCACGAAGCGAAAAACTCTGATTGTCCGCCGTACCACTCTGGAAATCACCATTTCTCGAAGCACTGCCCGTAATATTTCCCGTCAAGCTCCGTGCGCTATCGACTATTTGTTGCTGAGCCATTGCCGTTTTAAGACGATTAGCCGAAATTCTTAAATCCGGGTTATTATCAAGTGCCTGCATTACAATTTGAGGCAACTCTCTTGTATCTTTTTCGTCCAGCCATTTTAATTCAGACCTGACCGTTTCAATATCCGGACTTTGCCATGTATCCGGCACTGCCACCATGTCGACCTGGTTATCAATATTGAACTGTGGCGCACACCCCGATACCAATAAACTGGCCAGAGTAAATGCACAGATAATCCCTGATTTTGTCCCATAAAAACGCGACTGAACCATATTAATTCCATTATTTTTAATAAATGTTTTGTAATTTTTATACGCAGGGAAAATTTAAACCCTGCTTTTTAACTTAAATAATCTAATAAAAATATTACGTAAATTAGAATCTTAGTGATAAGCAACTTAAGCCGCCATCAAGTTTGCGAAATTCTGATACATCTACTTCCCGGACCTTATAACCGGCATCTTCAATTGCTTTGGACGTTTCGGGAAAACCTTTGGGAACGAGTACAATGCCATTGATCCAGACACTATTTGCTGAGTAGCTCTGTTTTTCATTTATTTTTATCATATTATAGCATTGAAACTCAGGTTTCCCTATAAATTCTCCACATGCCAGAAGAACATTATTTTCCAAATATCCCAGCCCAGTCTTTAGATGGAGCATTTCTGACATTTCAACCACGGAACCACTCATTCCATATTTTTCAAGTATGGCGATAACCTGATTTGCTCCTTCCAGGTTTGTACGATTGGAAAGCCCAATATAATAATGGTCGCCAACCATCATGATATCACCCGCCTCAACCAGACCCGGTTCTTTAATCTCTTCAACTTCTTTATAAAATTTAAAAACCGCATCTTTAATAAAATCCACCTCGCCACGCCGACTTGGTGCACCGGGCCTGGTAAGTATTGCACAGTGAGGTGTCATAAGGGCAACATCTTCAACAAAACAGCTGTCGGGAAAGTCTTCCAGGGCGTTCAGAATTTTTACATTCAAACCACATTCTTTTAAGGCAGATACATAATCTTGATGCTGCAATAGTGCCTTATCATAATTCGGCTTACCCAATTTTGCTTCTGAAAGTCCATCAATCAATGTCTTACAGGGCTTTCTTACAATTGCATGCTTAAACATTTTTGATCCTTAGTGATTGATCTGCAGATTATGTAAATCAGTAAATTACCCATGCCCCAATTATCGCAAACAGGGAATATAAAGTCGCCAAAAATGAATTCATAAATGTCAGAAAATTTATAGGCTGTCCTTTTTCTCTGTCTTTTATCTGCAGTTTTATACTGGCCAGACTGGTTCCTAGATATGCTAATAATACTGAGAAAGTGGCAATTAAAATCATGATCTCAAACGCTTTTAACGTACCCTTATTAGCATTAAATAAAATGATTGCAGATGTCAGACCACTTGAAAAAATCAATGAAAATACTGGTGTTCCATTTTTATCTTTACTCCTGAAGCATGATGGAAATAATCCGTCAATTGCCCCTGCCATTGGCACTGTGCCACTTAATAATATATTGGAATTCAGAGCACCGCCAATGGCAATTAGTGCACCAAAACCAATCATTAAAGCGCCAATGTCACCAAATATTAAAGAAGCGGCATCCGCAAATGGAGAGGTAGAACTTTGCAATATTTCTGATGGGATGAGAGCCATGACCCCGGCGGTTGCCAGAATATAAGCCCCTGCCCCTGTTAAGGTTCCTAGAACAAGTGCGCGTGGTATAGTTTTTTTTGGATTTTCAACATTATCAGATGGAACTGTTGCAGCTTCAATTCCAATAAATGACCACATAACTAAAAGTGTAATTCCCGATACCATCGTAGGAAAACTTTCCCCTTTCGGATTAAGTACCGGAACGTCAGTAATATCCCCCATAACAAATCCAACGGTCCCTACTATAAAAAGGGGAATTAATTTTAGAATGACCGTAATCAACTGAACGATGCTTACTTCCTCAACCCCTCTAACATTGATGTAAGTAAATATCCAGACAACCATAATCGCAACAAGCGCAGATAACCAATAATAGTCCACAATGACGGGAATGAAAATTGCCATATATCCTGAAAAAGACGTGGCAATAGCAGCGACTGATACCCATACAGAAATCCAGTATCCCCAGGCAATAAACATAGCAGGGTAGTGACCGAACGCTTCATTAACAAATGTATATGGTCCGCCTTCTCTTGGGTTTCGGGAAGAAAGGTGGCTTAGCGCAAATGCAATACTTAACGTGCCAAATGTTGCAAGTCCCCAACCATAAAAACTATTCTTTCCATAAGGTGCCAGAATAGCAGGCAAAGTAAAAATACCTGATCCGATAATGGTTCCAACAACCAGCGCCCACGTTCGCCAAATTCCCAAAGATTTTTTCATATCACCCATGCAAACATTTTTCTGTTCTTTGAGAGGAAGAATATATAAGAACAGGATATTATGATAGAAAATTATTGCCCTTCTACAGATCCCTATTTGAACATCGTTTATCATGACGATGAAATACTCGTCCTTGACAAGCCAAGCGGCCTATTGTCAGTGCCGGGAAAAGGGCCATTACTTACAGACTGTCTGGAGAAAAGAGCGTGTGAGAAGTTTGGCAATGCCCGAACCGTCCACAGACTTGATATGGATACTTCGGGGCTTATTATAATGGGATTAAGTAAATTCTCCCATCGCCATCTTAGTCTTCAGTTTCAAAACAGAAATGTCGGGAAAAAATATTGTGCCCGTATTTTTGGACAAATAAAAAAAGACGAAGGTGTAATTGACCTTCCTCTCATCTGTGACTGGCCTAACAGACCAAAACAAATGGTTGATTTCGAAAATGGAAAACCATCACAGACAGAATGGCGTGTCATCAAAAGACTGGAAAATGAATGTTACGTTGAACTTATGCCCCTTACCGGACGCTCGCATCAATTACGTGTTCACTTAAAAGAACTCGGGCATCCAATTCTGGGAGATCGTTTTTATGCACATGTAAAGGCATTGGCCATGAGCGACAGGCTTTGTCTTCATTCAACTTCACTGACTATTATGCACCCAATAGAAAAAGTAAAAATGACTTTTGACAGTCCTGTCCCCTTTTAAAGCGACAAATCACCAACAGCAGGAATATTAAAATGGGCCAACACCATTTCCGTTGTTACCTGATCCAGCGTTGAGGGCATCCAGTTTGGGGAATGATCCTTATCAATTAATACGGCTCTTACCCCTTCATAAAAGTCACTGTCATATGACGAAATGGCATACACAATCCGAAATTCCATCTTCATACAGTCATCAAATTCAAGCTTTGCGCCGCGGAAAAGCTGCTCAGTGATGACTTTAAGGCTGATGGGTGACATTTTTTTCAATACGGCGAGCGTCTCACCGGCCCAATTATGATCAATGATACTCAGGTGATCAAAAATATCCTCTACCGTATTTTCACTGAATGCCGCATCAATTAGGTCTCTGAATTCATCAAGTGAAGAAGCGCCGGGGTCTTCAGCATAGCGGGCTATGATCCTATCCACATCATCATGACCGGTAATGTCTTCTTCGATAAGTGTTTCAATTAAATCAGGTAATTTTTCAGCACTCATATATGCGGTACCTATACCAGCATATAATATATCAGACCCTTTTAATCTTGCCCCGGTCAGGCCAAGGTAAAGTCCGAGCGCACCGGGAAGACGTGGCAGAAAATAACTCCCCCCGACATCAGGAATTAATCCGATCGCCGATTCAGGCATTGCAAAAAGGGTATTCTCAGTAACGATCCGGTGAGAACCATGAATTGAGACACCGACACCTCCGCCCATGGTTATTCCGTTCAGAAGGGCTATAAATGGCTTGTTAAAATGATAAATACGGGCATTCATTTTATATTCTGTCGAGAAAAATTCAGGGGCCAGAGAATTATTCTCGTACCCTTGCTCAACAATGGCTCTCACATCACCGCCTGCACAGAAAGCTTTGCCGCCTGCGCCTTTAATCAGGACAGCTTTTACTGATGCGTTTTCTTCCCAGGCTTTTAGTTGATTGTCCAGAATTGAACACATAGAAGTCGAGAGTGCATTAAGAACATGCGGCCTGTTAAGCGTTATAATTCCAAGACCGGATTTTTCTTCAAACAGAATATGTTCACTCATTTAATGCTTCGTTTCTAAATTATTCTATAGCGTTGTAATTGAATTTGTCGCATTTATCAGCCATTCTTTTTCCGCACCTTCTAACAAAGGAGAAATTTTTTCGCGAACTTTAGCATGATAAATATTGAGCCAGGTAATTTCCGCTGCAGACATCATATGGGCATTTACCAGACGAGTATCGATCGGGACTAAGGTAATGGTTTCAAAACGTAACATCGGGCGCTCATCTTCTTCGAAATCGCTGGGTCGAACAATGACCAGATTTTCGATACGAATGCCATATTCCCCCGTTTTATAATATCCGGGTTCATTGGATAAAATCATACCCGGCTTAAGCGCCACATTGAAGCTGAGAGGGGAAATGCTTTGTGGACCTTCATGAACACCAAGATAACTACCCACACCATGCCCTGTACCATGTGCATAATCCAAACCGACATCCCACAATGATTTACGGGCAAGAGTATCAAGATGTGCCCCGGTCCGGCCAAGTGGAAATCGAGCCTGAGCCAAAGCTATATGTCCTTTAAGAACACGAGTGAAATGATCCTTTTGCTGTTCGGTCGGGGTGCCGATTGCAATGGTCCTTGTAATATCAGTGGTACCATCAAGATACTGACCACCGGAATCAACCAGATAAAGCATGTCTTTCTCAAGTTTCCGACATGTATTTTCAGTCACTTTATAATGAACAATGGCCCCGTTTGGCCCGGCACCACTGATGGTCGCGAAACTGTTTCCCTGAAAAAGTGATACCTCTTTTCTTAAATCATAAAGCTCATTTACAGCATCAATTTCGGTTATTTTTCCTGAAGGCGCGTTACGGTCTAACCAGTATAAGAACCTGCATACTGCGACGGCATCACGAATATGAGCTTTTTTCGTTCCCTCAAGTTCCACATCATTTTTACAGGCTTTATCAATCTGGATAGGATCGTCCGCTTCAATAACTTTCTTTTTTGCTGAGCTTAGTGCTTCAAAAACAGCTGCATGAGCCCTCTTCGGATCCACCATTATTGATAAACCTTTTTGACCCAGCGACTTTACAGCTTTTAAGAAATCCTTTTTTGGATAATGGGAGACATATTTTCCCAGATGTCTGATCATATCATCATCAAGTTTAGTAGGATCAATAAACAAATCTGCGCTTCCGGTGCTGTAAAGTATGGCAAAACTTAAAACAAGAGGCGTCATGTCAACATCCGAGCCACGAATATTAAAAAGCCAGGCGATACTGTCAAGTGATGTGATAACCAGCGCATCAGCCCCTTTTGCTTTTATTTCCTCAGCAATCCTTTTTCGTTTTAAGGATGATTTTTCACCTGAATATCTAAGTTTATATACCTGCGCCAGAGCCTTTGATGGTGCCGGACGGTCCTGCCAGATTTCATCGATCGGATTTTTACTTAACGCTTTTAGAGTAATATTTTTTGCAGCAAGTGTATTTCTCGCTTTTTCCAACCAGATTTTACTATGCAGCCAGGGATCATAACCGATGACAGCGCCGTCCTCCAGATTATCCAGAAACCAGTCTTCTGCCTGATCTTCATGTAATTTCATTATTGAGAACAAGCCTCTATCAACTTGGTTCCTGACCTGTAGCGTATAGCGCCCGTCAACAAATATAGCGGCCTGGTTCAATGTGATTGCTGCCAGCCCGGCCGAACCGTCAAACCCCGTAATCCAGGCTAGTCTTTCAGCATAGGAAGGCGTATATTCACTTTGATGTTCATCTGTATGCGGAACAATAAATCCTGACAGCTTATGCTTTCTTAGGACCTGTCTGAACGCCCTTAATCTTTTATCCATTTAACCCTCTTGTTTCTGGCGCACTATATTTGCAGGATCATCAGAATTTGCAAGTATATTAGTCGGCAATTTTAATACTTTTGCATACTCATGCCCGGCATATAATGCCCCAGTGAAATTTTTCTTTTATATTTTACTTTAAATTCAGCGCCTTAGCAATGGCATGGCTTTTGCTTCATGTTTATATAGCAGGAGCATTAGCATGAATACGTATACCGGTGCGGCAAATTCCATAACACCCAATCCCCACACGATGACAAATATACTTGTTGAAATGAAAATTATGGGAATTGATCCCGATCCATTTCTCAAAATTACAGCGCAGGATTTATTGACACAATATGGATCAGTCGCTATTGAAATTTCTGCCAAAATTGAACATAATCTGATGTTGGAAAGGGACTTTCAATCGGCAAAGCTCTGGCACAAGATATCCCAATATTTAAAAAGCCTGCCGGGAACAGACACAATAGCAGCGCATTAAGAAATTTATATCAGCTGACTTTCTTGGCGACAAACCCGGTGAACAGACCAATAGAAATAGCCAATATTACAACGATGACCCCATAATATGGCGGATATTCATGGGCAAAATTGAAAATAAATCTTTCCAGTCCCCTCTTGTCAACCAACAGATCAGTCCTGTGGTTAATGATGACTTTGCCGTCGCGAACCAAATAAACATCCGCAGTATAATTGCCAACCGGCATGTTTGACGGAAAGGCAAGATTGGCACGAAATAAAATTTCATCCTTGACCATGACATTGCCACTACTTTCTTTATAGAGACCAATTTCAATCATGTTACGGATGAGTGCTTCTTTATATTCCTTAATTTCTTCACCATCGTCATTGACAATTCTTAAATTTTCGAGACCGAGCCCCAGGTCAGACTGATCTTTTTTGGATAAAAATTCATCCAGCGGTCGTGTTGATCCTATTACATAGTAGCCTGGAACGCCCCGCATAATCTGATCTTCACTATTAATCCAGATACCGGCAACTTTATCTTTTTTCCGGATAACGACATCCGTGGGGCTGCTTTGAACCACCACAATGATATCATAATCGAGACCCTGAACCTCTATGTCATCAGACTGAATGCTTTCCATGGCATGACGCTCGAGTGCACCGAACAGTAAAAGTTCACGTCCTGAAAACTGTGAGGTAATTTCAATAAGATGCTGAGACAAGTCAGTCACCAGAGTTTCAGCGCGCCCCTGATTAACTTTGCCAAAAATGATGATTGCCATCGCCACTATCGCTACTATACTCTTCCTGAACATCATAGGCCCTCAGTAGAAATAGCGGACACAGTGAACAGATCCTTCGGTTCAACCACCAGATCATAGGCCATTTTTGCGCATACAATCAGAACCAGACTGGCAAGCAGAATACGGAGTTGTTCGCCTTTTAACTTTGCCCCGACAACAACACCGGCTTGTGCGCCAATAACCGCAGCAGTCAGAAGAACCATAGCCAGGACCACATCGACTGTCTGCGTATTAATTGAATGAAGATAGGTTGTCGCAGCAGTAACAAATGTAATTTGCAAGAGTGATGTTCCAATCACAACATTCGTCGGCATATGCAAAAGATATATCATAGCAGGGATCATCACAAATCCACCGCCAACACCCATAATAGCCGACAAAACACCCACCAACCCACCAATGGCAAGCGGCATAATAACACTAATATACATTTTGGATTTTCTAAATCGCATCTTAAAAGGCAGAGCATCAATCCATGTTCGCTGACGTCTTTCGACCTTGGGGGTAATACCCCTTAATTCCTGAATAATCCGACGAATGCTTTCAATAAACATCAGAAATCCAATTCCCCCCAAGAATACAACGTAAGCGAGAGAAATCATGAGATCGACCTGACCGATTTCACGAAGATAAGTAAAGATCATCGTTCCAAAATAGGTGCCAATGACACCACCAGCAATAAGAACAAGACCCATTTTGAAATCAACCCCACCCCGGCGCCAGTGTGCAACGGCACCAGACACGGATGCGGCAGTAATCTGGCTTGCCTGTGAAGCCACAGCAATTGCCGGTGGCACACCGGAAAAAATCAGCAGAGGTGTCATAAGAAAACCGCCGCCAACGCCAAAAATACCCGACAAAAAGCCCACACCACCCCCCATGGCAAGCAGAACAAAAATGTTCATGGAAAGTTCGGCAATAGGCAGGTAAATCTGCATTTAATTTACATTTATATTAGAGTTTATATTTTTTTACGGTGCTTTATTTGAAAACCCCTGCAAAACCAACAAAAAGAATCAACCTTTGGCCTTATATAGACCCAAAATTATTTTCCTGCAAGTGAACACGATCTTATCATTAAAATGTCACATTTAGGAAGCATATTTGGGTTTATATCACAGATATTTTAAAAAATTATTATCAGGGATTATACTTCAATTTATATGATTAAGCTTATTGCTCAAATTACTATATTTCTCTTGATAAATTAATGATAATATTTACCTTTAAGGAAAAGATATCCTGCCACACACAAAAAATTGCATTACAATTAAGGATTTCAAATGCCCACATATAAAGCTCCGGTGACCGACTATAAATTTTTAATGCATGAGGTATTTGATCTTCAGCAGTATAATACTCTGGAAGCCTTTAAGGAGGCCTCTCCTGATGTCATAGATGCTATTCTTGAAGAGGCCGCAAAACTTACTGAAAATATATTCCAGCCCATTAATCAGAGCGGAGGCAAGGAAGGGTGCCTACTTCAGAATGGTGTGGTTACTACACCTAAAGGTTTTAAGGAGGCCTATTCACAATTTACCGATGGCGGATGGCAAAGCCTGACAGGAGACCCAGAATATGGTGGTCAGGGCCTGCCGATGACATTGGGTATTGCCCTTAACGAAATGATGGTTTCTTCCAACTGGGGGCTAGCCATGTATCCCGGGCTGACAAAAGGAGCTTCAGAAACCATTCACACATGGGGAAGCGATGAACAAAAGCAACTATATCTGCCAAACATGATTTCCGGAAAATGGTCAGGGACTATGAACCTGACGGAGCCTCATTGCGGTACTGATTTGGGGCTATTGCGTACAAAGGCCGAGCCCAATGATGATGGTTCCTATAACATATCCGGCACCAAAATATTTATTTCAGCAGGTGATCACGATCTTACCGAAAATATTATCCATCTGGTTCTTGCCCGTATAACCGGGGCACCGGCCGGGACAGACGGGATTAGTTTATTTATCGTACCAAAGTTTATTGTAAAAGAAGACGGTTCACTTGGAGAAAGAAATGGCGTGAGCTGCGGATCGCTCGAAGAAAAGATGGGCATTCATTCAAATGCAACCTGTCTTTTAAATTACGATAATGCGAAAGGCTACCTGCTTGGCCCTGAGAATAAAGGCATGCGCGCCATGTTCACCATGATGAATGAAGCACGTGTTGGAGTTGCCGTTCAGGGGCTGGCCATAGCGGAAGTGGCACAGCAAAATGCTGCCAATTACGCAAGAGAAAGATTACAGGGACGCGCACTTACCGGCGTTAAAAACCCTGAAGGAGCCGCTGATCCTATAATTGTACATCCTGATGTCCGCCGGATGCTGATGACGAACAGAGCCTTTATCGAAGGGGCAAGAGCCATGATCGTTTGGGCCGGGTTACAGATTGACAGGTCAATAGGAGAGGAAACTAAAGAAAAAAAAGAAACGGCGAGAGATTTGCTTGCCCTTCTAACACCCGTTCTGAAATCCTACCTGACGGATCAGGGGGTGGAAGCGGCCAGTCGGGCATTGCAATGTTTTGGCGGACACGGCTATATTTGCGAATGGGGCATGGAACAGTATCTTCGGGATGCCAGAATTGCCCCAATTTATGAAGGCACAAACGGCATTCAGGCTATGGATCTTATTGGCCGTAAATTACCCCATAAAAACGGGGAAACCATTAAAAGCTTTTTTACGATCATTCAGAAATTTATTGATAATAATAAAGATAATGAAGAAATGGCATCCTACTCAGAAGCACTTGAGAAAGCCTTAAACCGACAACAGGCTGCAACTATGTGGCTGATGCAGAATGCAACAAAAAACCCGGACCACGCCGGTGCCGTAGCCCATTATTATCTTAATCTGATGGCACTTGTCTCAATGGGATATGCCTGGGGTATGATGGTTTTAAAAGCAAAATCCATGATTGCCGAAGGTTCAGGCGATAAGGAATTTCTACAAAATAAAATTAAAACGGCTAATTTCTACTATCGACATTTACTTCCGGAGACTACGGCTCTTCGCATTAAAATTGAAGCCGGTTCAGAGGATGTTATGACCCTGGATGCAAATTCTTTCTAAGGAAAACAATTAAGGAAATCAATATGACTGAAGCCTTTATATTTGATCATGTAAGAAGTCCACGAGGACGAGGCAAAAAGGATGGAAGCCTCAATAGCGTAACACCGATCAGCCTACTGACACAGGTTTTAAAGTCGCTTAAAGACCGAAACGAGTTTGATGAAACTGCGGTTGAAGACGTGATCACAGGGTGCGTCACGGCGGTAGGTGAGCAAGGTGGCGATATCGGCCGGTTTGCGGCAATTATGGCTGGTTACAGTGATCATGTCCCCGGGCTTCATGTAAACCGCTTTTGTGCATCAGGACTTGTTGCCACCAATTATGCCGCAGCAAGTGTGATGGCTGGTCAAAAAGATCTCGTCATCGGCAGTGGCGTTGAAAGCATGTCCCGGGTTCCAATGGGCTTTGACGGCGGAGCGTGGATTTTCGACCCTCAGGTTACCAATAAAATTGGTACGGTTATGCAGGGGATCAGTGCCGATATGATCGCAACAAAATATGGCTTCAGTCGTCAGCAGTGCGATGAATATGCCATTCTGAGTCAGCAGCGGACCAAAAAATCATGGGAGGAAGGACGGTTTAAAAACAGCATTATCCCCATCAAGGACCAAATTGGGAGAACCGTTCTTGACCATGATGAACATATGCGGCCACAGACAACCATGGAGGACCTGGCGGGCCTTAAGCCATCCTTTACCGATATGGGCGAGCTCGGCTTTGACAGTGTTATCATGCAGAAATACCCGGATATTGAACGTGTCAATCATGTTCATCATGCCGGAAATTCAAGCGGCATTGTTGATGGCGCTGGTGCGATGCTGATCGGTAACAAGCAAACAGCAAAAAAATATAATCTAAAACCACGGGCCCGGATTGTCGCTTTTGCCGATGTCGGGGTTGATCCAAGCATAATGCTTACCGGTCCGGGCGAAGCCGCCCGAAAAGCCATCAAAAAAGCAGGGCTAACCAAACAGGATATCGATATTTGGGAAGTGAATGAGGCATTTGCCTCCGTTGTGCTTCGTTTTTGTCAGGAAATGGATGTGCCGACAAGTGACGTTAATGTCTGCGGCGGAGCGATTGCCATGGGCCACCCGCTTGGCGCAACCGGCAATATGATCCTCGGAACAGCTCTGGATGAACTTGAACGTACGGGCGGTAAATATGCCCTGACCGCATTATGCGTTGGTGGCGGCATGGCCACGGCAACCATCATTGAACGCGTGTAAGGAAGGAAGATTATGACACATAAAGCCATTAAAATAGAAATTGACAATGACGGTATTGCCCTTCTTTCCATTGACGTGGAAGATCAAAGCATGAATGTTATCAATCAGGCCTTCATCAGTGACCTTGAAGCGCATATAAAAACGATTGCCAGCGATGATAAAATAAAAGGGGCGGTTATCTGTTCAGCAAAGGAAAACGCCTTTCTGGCCGGAGCAGACCTCAACATGGTGCTTGGCAACCTTGCCGGTCGCAAAAATGCCACACCTGATGAAATGTTTGAAGCGTCCTTTAGTTTAAACAAATTATTTCGTTCGCTTGAAATCTGCGGGAAACCTTTTGCCATTGCCATAAATGGTTTAACCCTTGGAGGCGGGCTTGAGCTTGCGATGTCCTGTCATTACCGGATTGTCGCCGATAATGATAATATTAAACTTGGACTGCCGGAAGTGCAGATCGGACTTATTCCCGGTGCGGGCGGAACCCAGCGCCTGCCAAGGCTGATGGGAATTCAGCTTGCCCTTCCCTATTTGTTACAAGGGAAAAATATGTCTCCCAAGCAGGCGTTATCCAATAATGTCATTCATGATATTGCACCTGCTAATGAAATTATCGGCAAAGCCAAAGCCTGGATCATAGAAGGCGGGAAAGCCGAACAGCCATGGGATCAGAAACGTTTCAAAATTCCCGGTGGACAGGGTGTTTATGATCCCAATATTGTCCAGACCTTTATGGGCGCACCGGCCATGACCCAGAAAGAAACCAAAAATAATTATCCGGCAACGGTAGCCATCCTTTCCGCCGTTTATGAAGGGCATCAACTGCCTATGGATAAAGCTATTGAAGTGGAAAGCCAGTATTTTACCCAGCAGCTGATGGGTGATGTCGCGCCAAATATGATCCGAACACTTTTTGTCAATAAAAACAAGGCAGACAAGCTGATAAGACGACCAAAAGATGTCCCGGAAGCAAAAACCAAAAAGCTCGGCATGCTTGGTGCCGGACTGATGGGGGCGGGGATCGCCTATGTTTCAGCAAAGGCGGGGATTGAAGTGATCCTGCTTGACCGGGAAATGAAATTTGCAGAAAAAGGCAAAGCCTATTCACAGGGTATTGTCGAAAAGGGCATTAAATACGGCAAGGTAACACAGGAAGAAGCTGATCAGCTCTTAAGCCTGATCAAACCAACCACCGATTATGCCGATCTTGAGGGATGTGATCTGATCATCGAAGCGGTGCTAGAAGACCCGAAAGTAAAAGCAGACGTTACAAAAAAAGCGGAAGAGGTTATCCCGGAAAGCTGTATTTACGGATCAAATACATCGACACTGCCGATCAGTATGCTGGCAAAATCGTCACGTAGTGAAGATAAATTTATCGGTATTCATTTCTTCTCGCCCGTTGATAAAATGCCGCTGGTGGAAATTATACTGGGTAAGGAAACAAGTGATGTGGCGCTTGCCAAGGCACTGGACTATACCCGGCAGATCAGAAAAACACCCATTGTTGTCAATGACAGCCGAGGCTTTTATACCAGCCGCTGTTTCATGACATATCCACTGGAAGCCTCCAATATGCTTTCAGAAGGCATTTCCCCGGTTCTTATAGAAAATAGCGGAGTTTATGCCGGTATGGCCGTTGGGCCCTTTGCGGTTAATGACGAGGTCGGTATTGACCTCAGCCATCATATCAGTGAGGCGACAAAAGCGGCACTTGGAAATAAATATCACGCGGAAGCAAGCCACGGGGTTATTGCCAAACTTTATGAACTTGGCCGATATGGTAAGAAAAACGGTAAAGGCTTTTATGAATATCCGGAAAATGATAAGAAGCATATCTGGCCGGGGCTGGCAGACTATTATCCGCTTGCGGAAGAACAGCCAAGTCAGGAAGATGTAACAAAAAGACTTATATACCGTCAGGCACTTGAAGTCGTACGTTGTCTAGAGGAAAATGTGGTGACTGAACCGGAAGATGCCGACATCGGCGCCATTTTTGGTTGGGGCTTTGCGCCCTGGACCGGTGGGCCAATCAGCATGATTGATACTATTGGCATTGATAAGTTCGTCAAGGAATGTGATGAGCTATCCAAAAAACACGGAGATGTTTTTAAAGTCCCAGAAATGCTTCTTAAAATGCAAAAAAATGGCCAACGTTTTTACAGTTAACTTATAACTTGCATGAATGAACGTCATATGTGATATAAACTAACATAATCAATTTAGAACAGGGTGATTAAAATGAATAACATGAAATTCAAAATAGGCACATTGTTGATATTTGCCGCTACCTCCCTTTTTTCAAATGCCGCATTGGCAGAATGGAAACTGGATGCTGCGAATTCGAATATTTCCTATGGCACGATCAAAAATGACTCGATTGGAGAGAGCAATACTTTCAAGACCATTTCCGGGTTAATTTCAGACAGCGGTCAGATTAATATTGATATTGCCCTTGCGTCTGTTGATACACAGGTCGAGGTTCGTGACGGCCGTATGCGCGACATTGTTTTTAAGGTCGCTGAAAATGCTTCTGCAAAGCTTACAGGTAATGTTGATTTAGCGGATTTTCAAAATCAGCCAGTCGGCAGCAGCCGGGTCGTTGAAGCATCTGTTCAGCTTGAACTGGTCGGCCAGAAAATTGAGCAGGATGTTACACTCGTCGTAACAAGGCTTGGGGAAAATAAAGTTATGGTTATCCCTAAAGGTGTATTGTTTATTGATGCTGATGACTATGAACTTGTTGATTCAATTGAAACTTTGCGGGAACTCGCCGGACTTGAAACCATTGCGTCCGTTGTCCCCATGTCATTTTACTTAACATTTACAAAATAGGACTAGAGAAAAAATAATGACTACCAACATTTGCAAGACAGCTCTTGCAGTCGGGCTGTTTTGCCTTCCTATGATTCCAATTGCCGCACATGCGGAAATAAGCCCTGAACAATTCAATCTTCTAATGGTCGCCTCAAAAAAAGATGGCGGCAAAGATTTTCAGACACTTGTTGAGCTTCTTATTGCAGCCAATCCCGACGATGAAGCTGAAATAAGAAATGTCGCCGCGCAGATTATGCCGGAACCGGCTCCTGAACCAACACCTGCGCCCGCTGCTTCGCCTTCGCCGGTGGAAGGAACTATTTTTTCAGATAAGGGCGCAGAACAATTTTCACAAGCTTTTCTGCCAGGTTGGGATAAATCAGTCGAAATTAACGGTCTGTTTACAACAGGGAACACCCAACAGAAATCATTTGGAACAGCGGCAAAACTGCACAGGGAATCCGGGCCATATCAGCAGACAATTGCTACCTATTTCGATTATAACACCAGTAACGGGGTTACTAACAAACGGCGTTATGGCGTATCCTTCAAAAATGATTATAGCATAAGTGATATTTCCTATGTTACCGGTTTTGCTAGCTTCGAAGGCGACAGTTACGGCGCGTTCAACAAGCGTCTGACTATGAATGCCGGTTATGGTTTAAGAGTGTTTGATAATGATACCTATAAATGGAATGTTGAGGCGGGCCCTGCCGTCCTTATGACCAAACCGATAGCCACGGACGGATATGAAACAGATATTACCGGTTATGCCAGCAGTCTCTTTACCTGGAATGTCAATGACCGCAGTGATTTTGAAAATGAATCCAAAATATTTATTGGCAGTAAATTGGTGGTCGAAAATAAAGCGGCCTATACCATGAAGGTTAGCGGTGCCCTGAGTGGTAAGCTTTCCTTTGATGTGCTTTATAACCGCGATGCACCGATAGGCAGAAAGAAAACCGATACCATTACCCGTATCGGCGTTCTTTATGATTTTTAAATTATGAATTAAGTCCCGTGATAACTCCGCGGGTCTTAAGCCAGAAATGTTTTAAGCAATGCTATCATTTTATCGACATCTTCATTGGTCGTGAACATGTGATTTGAAATACGAATAGCATTATATTGAGGCAGTCTTTTTATGGTGATGTTTTTATCCCGCATAGCGCTGAAAACATCACCACTTTTTATATTATCAGGCAAACTGAAGCTTACGATAGCTGAGGTCAGCTCTGAATCATCTGCACTGATAATCCTGATCCCTTTTACTTTTTTAAGTTCATTGCGGCAATAGGTCGCAAGATTAAGGCAATGGTTTTCAATGCGTGCACCACCCATCGCCATGTGCCAGTCAAGCACATCACCAAAACCGATAATAATCGGTGCATTTCTGGTGCCTGACGAATGAGAGTAAACACCATAACCTCCACTGATGAAAACATTATTGACCCGTGGCTGAATTTCTTTTCGTAAATAAAGAATGCCTGTTTCCTTTGGACCCATAACCCATTTATGACCACTACAGGCATAGACATCACAACCCAGATCATGCAAATCGATTTTCAGCATGCCCGGAGCCTGGGCACCATCAACAATGAAAAGAATATCTTTTCCTTTAATCAGTTCGGCCACTTCCTTGATCGGCCATCTCAACCCGGTCACTGTTTCAACATGACTAAGCAGCAATAGTTTTGTTTTTGGTGTTAAGTTGGCTTTAATCAGATCAAGCAATTGTTTTTTACTGCTTGCCGGATATGGCATGGTTATTTTTTTAATCACTGCCCCTTTGGTCGCTGCAAGAAAATCAAGGCCGGTTTCCGCACCACCATGTTCATGATTGGTGGTCAAAATCTCATCACCCGCCGTCCAATCTATTCCGGAGCAAACGGTGCTGATCCCTTCTGTGGTATTGCGGGTCAGAATAATTTCATCTTCATCCGCACCCATAAAGGCCGCAACCTTGCCACGGGTTTTTTCCATTTCCTGACCAAGGGGACCAAAATTTTCAATTGCCGGATTGGCTTCAAGACGTTCCATAAGTGATGTCACTTTATCATGAACCAGCTTTGGCGCAGGGCCGAGTGTTCCTGTATTTAGGTAAACCAGTCCGTCTTTTAACATTAACTGGTTTCTCACATTTGCAAATAGCTGCTCATCGGTCATTTTTGCGGCTTGCTCTTTAAAAGCTTCCTGCGCTGAAACAGTCGTTCTCCCTACGGTCATAAATGCCAGAGTGCCAAGGGCTGCCCCTTTTAAAAGGCTGCGTCTTGTGTTTAGTAGTTTATTTTCGGATAAAAGTTTTTCCATTGATCGGTCCCGTCATAATAAATTTTCATTATTTATAGACTGTCCTAATAAAAATGCACAGGAATTATTCACCGATTATATGGAGGGCAATAGTCCGCTTATGTGCGTGGGCACGATGCTCAAAAATATATATGCCCTGCCAAAGTCCCAGCATCAATTCATTATCAGAAATTGGAACATTAAGCTGGGTTTGGGTTAGGGCCGCTTTAATATGGGCCGGCATATCATCCGGCCCTTCAGTGCTGTGGCGGTAAAGCTGATCCCCTTCTGGTACCAGTTTTCTGAAATAGCTGTTTAGGTCAAACAGCACATCGGGATCAGCATTTTCCTGTACTACAAGAGAGGCGGATGTATGCTTGATGAATACGGTAAGAAGCCCTTTTGATATGTCCTGATCGTCAACCCAACTTTTAATCGGACCGGTTACATCAAGGAGGCTGGACCCTGTTGTCTGAAAAGTAATTTCATTTGTAAATTGCTTCATGCCAATTGTTTTTTGTTGCTCGCTTTACGATTATTAAATTTTATATAAACCCGCATACATAACAAACTGGCGAGAATTATAGCATGAATAACGGGTATAAGTACATCCGCTTTCACCATCATGTAATTATGAATGACCGCAAAAATAGTAATAATGTAAATAAGCTGATGAAGTTTCTGCCAGTTTCCAGCCATTTTCTTTATAAAATATTTGAAGGATGTGATGGCAAGCGGGATAAGCAAGGTAAAAGCCACCATTCCAAAAGTAATGGCCGGACGCTTAAAAATATCTCCCAAAATCAGAGGCCAATCGAAGAAATAATCAAGTACCATATAATTCAGAAAGTGAAGAAGAGCATAAAAGAAAGCATATAAGCCGACCGCACGCCTGTATTTGAGAAGGCGCCAGCCTGTGAATTTTGTAATCGGGCTGACACTAAGTGTGATCAGCAGAAAACGGATTGTCCAGTCACCTGTGAATTTGGTGATATACTCAATCGGGTTTGCCGATAATTCATGGGGGAGAAACCGGTACCATAACGACATTTGCCAAAAAAGCCATAGTGCCGGCAGCAGAGAAAGAATATGGATAAGGACGCGTCGCCAGTCTTTTATCATCAGTAATATCTTCGCAAATTCATTCCGTCATAAAGATGGGCGACCTGTTCACCGTAACCATTGAACATCAGCGTATCGCGGCGTCTGAAATCACCAATACGACGCTCTGTTGCCTGTGACCAGCGTGGGTGGGGCACATCAGGGTTCACATTGGCATAAAAACCATACTCATTGGGGGCTAGTCGCATCCAGCTGCTGTTCGGCTCTCGTTCAACAAATGAAATTTTTACAATTGATTTTACACCCTTGAACCCGTATTTCCAGGGAACGACCAGACGCATCGGTGCCCCGTTCTGGTTGGCAAGCTTTTTACCGTAAAGTCCGACCGCCATTATGGTGAGCGGATGCATGGCTTCATCCATCCGAAGACCTTCACGGTACGGCCATTTTATAACACCACGCCTCTGGCCCGGCATCTGTTCTTCATCAACCAGTGTCTCAAAATAGATATATTTTGCATTTGAGGTCGGCTTAAGTTTGTTAATTACTTCTGATAAGGATACACCAACCCAGGGAATGACCATTGACCACGCTTCCACACAGCGCATACGGTATATCCGTTCCTCGAGATTATTAAAATCAATCAAATCCTCGACAGCAAATTTCCCGGGATTTTCACAGTTACCATCAACAGTCACTGTCCAGGGTTCGGTAATCAGGCTATGGCTGTTTCTGGCCGGATCATCTTTTTCCATACCAAATTCATAAAAATTATTATAGCCCTGAACAGCGCGAATATCAGTCAGCTCGCCGCGTATTTCATGGCCATCATAGTTGTTGGCCTTTACCTTCAAACCGTCATCCGCCAATGCAGAACCCGGTATCATCAGGCTCGTGGCAGCGCCAACACCCATAAATCCGGCCGCTTTTAAAATTTCGCGTCTGGAAAAATAGTCTGACTGTGAGGTGACCTCATTTTCGCTTATTTCCCATGAATTTTTAATCTTTATCAACATAGTGTTACCTAACAAACTTGAGCTGTTCTATATTACATTCAAAAGATATATAACCGTTTTTATTATGAAGCTATTAACAGCTTATCACAATTATGTTATTGGCATAAGCGTGACGAATAAGAAAGTTTTTAAATGGCCCCTCCACTCCTGACTTTAACCAATATGGCTTTAAGATTTGGTCCTGAACCGCTTTTTAACAATGCTGAAATTTCCATAGGGGAAACAGACCGTATTTCACTTGTTGGCCGGAATGGGGCAGGTAAATCCACGCTTATGAAAATAATCCATGGCACAATTGAACCTGATAGTGGAGAGCGTTTCATAAAACCGGGTTGCCATGTCACTTATCTTGAGCAGGACCCTGATTTATCCCGCTTTAATACGGCCCATGATTATGTGGCGTCCGGGCTTGTTCAAAGCTCGGCCGAAGACCATTTTCAAGTGGATATATTGCTTGAAGAAATAGGTCTGAGTGCAAATCTTGAAACAAAAAATATGTCCGGCGGCGAAAGAAGACGAGCCGCCATTGCCCGCGCGCTTGTCAGTGATACGGACATATTGCTGCTGGATGAGCCGACAAACCACCTTGATATTGCAACGATCGAATGGCTTGAAGACAGATTAAAAAGCTGGCGTGGAGCCCTGGTTATCATCAGCCATGACCGTGCTTTTCTGAACGCCTTAACCAATACCACGTTCTGGCTGGACCGTGGTCGGGTAAGACGTCTTGATAAAGGATTTTCCCATTTTGAAAAATGGTCTGAGCAAATTCTTGAACAGGAAGCGACCGAACGGGCAAAGCTGGACAAACTGATTGAAAAGGAAACCGAATGGTCGCACAAGGGCATTACAGCAAGACGAACCAGAAATATGGGCCGTATGCGACAGTTATGGGAATTAAGAGAAAAGAGGGCCGCACAAATCGCTGTAACAGGCAGTGCAAAACTGGCAACAGACAGTGGCAAAACATCCGGCAAAAAAGTAATTGAAGCCCATAAAGTCAGTGTTCGTTATGGGGATAAAACCATTCTAAAAGATTTTTCGATCAAAATACTTCGTGGTGACCGGATTGGCATTATTGGCCCCAATGGTGCTGGAAAGACCACATTACTACGCATACTGACCGGGCAACAAACACCGGACCAGGGCACTATAAAGCTTGGTACAAAGCTTGATACAACTTTTCTTGATCAGAACCGCAGCCTGATAAAGGACACAGACACAGTCTGGGAAACTTTAAGCGATGGCAGTGATCATATTATGGTGCGTGGTCATTCAAAACATATCATTTCCTATATCAAAGATTTTTTATTTGATGCCTCGCAAGCACATAGCCCGGTAAGTTCCCTGTCAGGGGGCGAGAAAAACCGCCTGCTTCTTACAAAAACTCTGGCGCAGCCAGCAAATCTTCTGATCCTTGATGAGCCAACAAATGATCTGGATATGGATACACTTGATCTTTTGCAGGATGTGCTATCCGATTATGACGGCACTTTGATTCTGGTTAGCCATGACCGTGATTTTCTTGACAGACTGGTTACATCGACCATTGTCATGGAAGGAAACGGCGATGTCCGTGAATATCCTGGCGGATATAGTGATTATGCACGTCAGCGAAAAAACCGCATAGATATTCCAAATGAGACCTCACAAAAAAAAGTAAAACAGGAAAAGAAGCCAGCAAATCAGAACGAACCAAAGGCTAGAAAATTAAGCTATAAGCATCAATTTGCCCTTGAAAATCTGCCAAAAGAAATTGATGACATAACCAGAAAAGTTAAAAAACTAGAACAAAAACTGTCTGAACCGGATTTCTTTAATAAAGATCCTGAAGCCTTTAATCAGACGACAAAAGAACTGGAAAAATTGACATCATTCCTTCATGAAAAAGAAGAAGAATGGCTTGAGTTGGAAATAATGCGCGAAGAAATAAATTAGTTGCAATTGCAACCTCTATTATTATCATAACAGTTTAGAATTTTTATCCGGAGGTGACCATGTCCGATACAGATGAGAAATACCGTTCTTCCATACCGCTTGACCATACTTATGTGGAACTCCCCATTCCGCATCGCTGGGAAATGAGCGATGAGGAAATGATCAGAAAATCAGAAGAATTTTATGAGCTGATGAAGAAACGCCACACAGTCCGCAACTATTCAACCCGTCCGGTTCCCCGGATTATTATTGAAAATTGTATTAAAGCAGCGGGACTAGCTCCAAGCGGTGCCAATCATCAGCCCTGGCATTTTGCAATTATAGAAAATCCGGATCATAAGCAGAAAATACGGGAAGCGGCCGAAGAAGAAGAAAGAACCTTTTACGCTGGACGGGCCAGTGATGAATGGCTCGGTGCGCTAGAGCCGATCGGCACCAATGACAGTAAGCCGCACCTAACCACGGCGCCTTGGCTGATCGTTATTTTTGCCCAAAGGACGAGTATTGATCGTAATGGACGTAAATATAAAAATTATTATGTCAACGAATCTGTCGGCATTGCCACTGGTTTCCTGATCACGGCACTTCATCATGCCGGCTTAAGCACGCTGACCCATACGCCAAATCCGATGAAATTTTTAAATGAGCTTTGCGATCGACCCGCATCAGAGAAACCAGAAATGATTTTGGTCGTTGGCCATCCGGCGGAGGATGCGACAGTACCAGCCCATGCCAAATGGAAAAAGCCGCTTGATGAAATTATGACGGTGTTTTAGCCATTAGTGTATGCCATGCATTCCTTTTCTGAGCAGTGGTGTCAGGGCAAAAATGAAGAGCCCGACCCCGATACTGACCATGCCGATTGTAGAATAAACATCCATGGTCGCGTCCATATCGAGTAATGCACTTTGTCCCCCATGACCGCTAACGCCCATCAGGGAACTGATCCAGCCAGCCATATAATTTCCCACAGCCATAAATAAGAACCATGTTCCCATGACCATACCAACAATTTTTGGAACGCTCATTTTTGTCACCATGGAAAGTCCAACGGGGATAATGAACAGTTCTGCCCAGGAGAGTGAAAAATAGATAAAGACCAGCCATAGAAAGCTTTTTGAAGTGCTGTGATCACCACCAAGAGCGGTCGCAAAAATCATATACCCTGAGCCAATAATAATCATGGCCAGACCAAATTTAGCCGGCGTGGAGGGTTCACGATTTTTCCTCGCCAAAGCCAGCCAGCCCCAGGCCATGACTGGCGCCAGCAGGCAGACAAAAAGGGTATTCATCGTTTGAACCTGAGATGCTTTTATTTGCAAACCGAATAAATTTTTATCAAATTGCTGATCCGCCAGAAGGGTCAGGCTGGCCGCCTGCTGTTCAAACAAAGCGTAAAAGACAGACTGAAACACGATCAGGCAACACATAACCATCAGTCGTTCACGTTCAATTTTCGAGCATTTCATAAACCCATAAACGAGAATTATCCCGATCATGATAAATCCCGATGCCCCAAGAAAAAACCCGACCAGCTGTTGGTATTGCATTAAAAACCAGCTGACGATAACCAGGGCAAACCCGCCTATATAAATAGCCGTTTCCTTATTGATACCGGCAAAGGCAATTTCCTTCAACCGTTCAGGGTTACTTGGCTCAGCGTGGCCATCCAATAATTTCTGGCCCCATAAAAATACCATCAGACCAAAAAACATGCCGATCCCGGCAATTGAAAAACCGTAGTTCCAGCCATAGGTTTCACCCACATAACCGACAATCAGCATGGATATCAAAGCCCCGAGGTTAAGGCCCAGATAAAAAATGGTGAAGCCACTGTCGCGCCTAGGGTCTTTTGGGCCGTATAGGGCACCCACCACCGTTGTGATATTGGCTTTTAAAAACCCAACGCCGGTTATAATAAGTGAAAGTGCAAGGAAAAAGACATCAATTGCCGCCTCGTCACGGATAACCGTATCACCTGAAATATAGGCCGCCTGTCCATGAAATGCCATTAGCCCATGCCCAAATACAAGGAGTATGGCCCCGTATGTAACTGCCTTGCGGCTTCCCAAATATCGGTCAGACAGATAACCGCCGATAATGGGCATCATATAAACAAGCCCGACAAAGGCCCCATAGATCATGCTGGCCTTGTCAGCGCCAAACAGATGGTATTTGGTCAGATAAAGGATCAGAAGTGCCCGCATCCCATAATATGAAAAACGTTCCCACATTTCAGTCAGGAAGCAAATGTAAATCCCGATTGGGTGACCGAGAAAAGTTCTCTTTTGAGACCCCTCATAAAGGTCCATGTTCATGTCTGTCATTTTGAATTAAACCCTTAATGAACGCCGTGCATTCCTTTTCTGAGCAATGGGGTCAGGATGAGAATAAAAATACCGACACCCGCACTTGCATAGCCAATAAGATAGTAAAGTTCCATGGTTGAAGCCATATCCAGGGTGCCGCTGGCGGCACCGACTTCATCACTGCCCATGAGCGAACTAATCCAACCGGCAACATTATTGCCAAGTGCCGTGAATAAAAACCACGTTCCCATCATCATGCCAACAATTTTGGGTACACTTAATTTTGTCACCATGGAAAGTCCAACCGGGCTCAAAAACAGTTCAGCCAAAGTGAGCATAAAATAGATAAAAATAAGCCAAAGGAAGCTTTTTGACGTACTGTCATCAAGTCCCATCCCCCAGGCAAAAATGACATAGCCGGCGCCGATAATAAGTAATGAATATCCAAATTTTGCCGGTGTTGATGGTTCAATCTTACGTTTCGCCAGTGCAAGCCAGACCCAGGCCATTACAGGTGCAAATAGAATGATAAACAGTGCATTCATTGTCTGAACCTGAGAAGCCAGAATATTCATTCCCAGAAATGACAGATTAAACTGCTGATCTGCCAGCAGCGTCAGGCTGGCGGCCTGTTGTTCAAACAAGGCCCAGAAAACCGATTGTATGGCAATAAGAAAAATCGCGACCCATAAGCGTTCACGATCGACTTTTTCACATTTTGTAACCGAATAAAAAAGCACCAGTCCGATCATAATAATGCCGGAAACACCCACAAGCTGTATGACCATCTGGTCATACTGCATCATCACCCAGCTAACAATGACTAGAAATATCCCAAAAAGATAAATTGTGTTTTCCTTGCTGATACCAATTGGTGATTTTTCCTTTAAGGTTTCAGGTTCCGGCGGTTCCGCCCGCCCATCAAGAAATCTTTGTCCCCAGAGAAATACCAGAAGGCCAAAAAACATACCAATCCCGGCAATTGAAAATCCATAATTCCAGCCATAGGTTTCACCAACATAGCCGACGATGATCATAGAAAAAAATGAACCCAGATTGATCCCCATGTAAAATATGGAAAAACCACCGTCCCTTCTTGGATCATTGGGACCATAAAGTGCCCCGACCACTGTTGAAATATTGGCTTTTAAAAAGCCAACCCCGCCAATGATCAGGGAAAGAGCCAGAAAGAATATATTTATTGCCCCTTCATCTCGCATCACTTCATCACCCGCCATATACGCGGCCTGGCCGTGAAACGCCATTAGGCCATGACCGAGCACCAGCAATATTGCACCATATGTCACTGCCTTGCGGCTTCCCAGATAACGGTCTGCCATATAGCCACCGATAATTGGCATCATATAGACGAGCCCCGCATAGGCACCATAGATCATACTGGCATCTTCAACATCAAACAGATGGTATTTGGTCAGGTATAAAATCAGGATTGTCCGCATTCCGTAATAGGAAAAACGCTCCCACATTTCAGTAAGGAAACAAATGGATAACCCGATCGGGTGACCCATAAAATTACGGCTTTGTGAGCCGGCAAACATATCTTCGGTGTTTTGAGACATCCCTATTCCCTATATTATTTTTTGTTGCTGGTTACTTTGCCAGAAGAAAAATGAAAAGTCACGTTTACGTTTATAACAATAAAGATTATAAATTATCCCATACATTAACCAAGAGAGATCATAATGAAAATCAGCAGTAATTTTGACAGCGGCAATATCAATGTTATTGATGCGACATCCCCGGGAAATATTCGTCTGTCGATTAATAAAGATAACAATTCGCATTTTTATCAATGGTTTCATTTCAGACTGACCGGCGCCAAAGGGCAGCTTTGTGCCCTTAATATTGAAAATGCAGCGGATGCCGCCTATCCGCTTGGTTGGGAAAATTATCAGGCTGTTGCCTCCTATGATCATGAAACGTGGTTCCGGGTCAGTACCGTCTATAAAAACGGGGTCCTTACCATCCAGCATGTGCCGGAAACCGACAGCGTTTATTATGCTTATTTCGCCCCCTACAGTTATGACCGACATCAGGAACTGGTTTCCAGCGCCGCTACTCATGAGCGGGTCAGACTTGAAGTGATCGGCGAAAGTTGTGATGGTCGGGATCTTGATCTGCTGACTATTGGCGAAGAGGGTGAAGATAAGAAAAAAATATGGATTTTTGCCCGTCAGCACCCGGGAGAAAGTATGGCAGAATGGCTGGTGGAAGGGGTTCTGGACCGCCTGCTTGATGATGACGATGCTTTAAGCAGGGAACTTCTTGAGAAATGTGTGTTTTATGTGATGCCAAATGTGAACCCTGACGGCAGTATACGTGGTCATTTAAGATGTAATGCTAAAGGGCAAAATCTGAACCGGGACTGGGCCGATCCTGATCCGGAATTAAGCCCGGAAATTTATTATCTCCGGGCTAAGATGGATGAAAAAGGACTTGATTTCTCGCTGGACTGTCATGGGGATGAGGCCCTTCCCTATAATTTCATCGCCTGTTTTGAAGGGGTTCCTGAACTAAACCAGTTTAACCTTGATACCGCCTATTTGTTCGGCCGGGAACTGGAAAAGGTGAACCCGGATTTTCAGAATGAAAAGGGATATGAGAAAAATGAACCGGGTAAGGGAAATCTCGGCATGAGCACTAACCAAATTGCCCACCGCTTTGATGCTGTCGCCATGACACTGGAAATGCCATTCAAAGATACTGTCGAAAGCCCCAATCCGGAAACAGGCTGGTCACCGGAGCGCAGCAGAAAACTCGGCTATAGCACTCTTGATGCCTTATCTGCAATTTTAGAAAGGCTTTAAATATAAGATCAGGAACATTATCTGCATATTTCTTAAGCGGGTAAAGATTCAGACTGAAAATTACAGATTTAATCTGTCACAAGCTTTCCGTCTTCAATCCGATATTTTTTCTTCGGAAATTTTTCAAGGTCATCCATAATCCGGTTTAAAACGTTCATTACTGCTACCTTAGTCCCTATTTCTACAGCCGGTTTAAGTGTTCTGTTTAAAAATGTCGAAGCAGCCGTAAAACCGGGATCCACCCCATATGAAAGGGTTATGGCTGTTCCACGATTTACCATAATAGCGATAAATTTTATAAAGTCGTCATTTGAGAAGGCTTTTTTCCTATCTAAAATTTTTATAACAATACCTTCTTTAGCCTGAAAATCATGCGGAATTCCATTGAGCGAAATTTCAATCAAAGCTCCCAGTTTGTCCGGCCTCCAGTCTTGTTTTAGAACTTCACTGTGCCTCCATGCGCAATACCAGCCTGCACAGGTAGCGGGACGAGTTTGATAAATACCGCATCCACCCTTCTTTAATAAATGCTCACATTTGACATTGGGCAATTTGACAAAGTCGGGTTGATTAATCGGGATGTGTTGGCAACATACCGTGCAGTCACCACATTCTCTATTTGGCACCAGTTCCATAGCTCGGTGAGATTAATTTAAACAATTTGAACTTTCAAGAATATATTTTTATTCTATCTAATGAATGGGAATTATCAGAAAAACTATGATGATTTTTAATATGAAATCTCTTATGGAGAAATTTAGGGCATATTTCTTATAATTGTTCCATATAATGTTTTGATTATATTTCCTATTTTGATATTAATCGGCTAGAATCAAAATAATAACAATTTTCAATACTGGCAATTTAATGCCGGATTTAGGAGTTAATAACTATGAATAGCCGCATTTACAGAACTTTCTTCCAATTCCTTATCCTGACAGGGGCAGCCTTAACACTGGCATCCTGTAACGGGAATGAGGATAGTTTCCCACAAGTGGCAAGTCCGCCACCTTTTGATTATGCCAATGGAGAAGATTTACGTTCTGGTATGCATCAACTTGCTTTTGCTCTATTAAGGTTAGATGCTGATCTTTCGAGTGAAGACGATGAAAATCCTGCATATCAGCAATCTGTTGTCGATAATCTGGATAAAATTGAGCGTATTGTTGAAGGTATTCAAAATCGTGATCTTAACTCCAAACACCCGTTTCTTGTCGAAAATATGGATAAATTCAAAGCGGACGTAAGCCGTGCAAAATGGAATGCCGAAAGAAAAACCCCCAATTATTATATGGCCGGTAGAATTTCAGGGGCTTGTGTAAGCTGTCACCAAGAAAATTCATAAATCCTCTATATTTTTATTGATTGAATAGTCAAAAGCCTCACTTAAATTAAGTGAGGCTTTTTTTATATGTCCGATTTTTAAAAATATTCTTAGCTTTTTAAATTTTCTGCAAAGAATTTAAGGGTGCGATCCCATGAAAGATTTGCTGCTTTCTCATCATAACGGCCAGTGCTGTCATTGTGGAAGCCATGATTAACACCTTCATACACATATTTCTCGTATTTAACACCATTCGCCTTTAGCACTTCTTCATATGGTGCCCAGCTTGAGTTAACACGTTCGTCAAGCCCTGCCAGCTGCCCCATAAGCGGGCCCTTAACATTGCCGACAATATCATTGCGTGGCGGCGTACCGTAATATGGAACGGCGGCATCAACATCATTTGGCAGGCTTGCAGCAAGAAAATTACTGATATAACCACCAAAGCAGAACCCTACTACTCCCAGCTTCCCGCTTGAAAGGGCATGAGATTTCAGAAATCGAGCGGCGGCGATAAAGTCAGCCTCAATCTTTGAGCGGTCAAGACTGCTTTGCATAGCACGTCCTTCATCATCATTTCCCGGATATCCGCCAAGAGTATAAAGGGCATCAGGGGCAAAAGCCAGATAACCTGCCTTGGCAAGCCGTCGTGCAACATCCTTAACATAGGGATTAAGCCCTCTGTTTTCATGTACCACCAATACAGCCGGCGCTTTGTCCCCTTCTGCCAGGCTGCTTGGCTGTACCAGATAACCTCGCCCTTCCCCATATCCATCTGGTGAAGGGAAAGTCGCATAAGTTGCCTTGATCGCTTCATCATTAAATGAAACCTGCTCGGCCTGAGCATAGTCAGGCATTAATGCTCCTGTTAGCATCGCCATTGTAACGCCCCCAACCGCCAAAGTTGCCAGCCGATCCATAAATTCGCGGCGATCCATCATGCCATGGGCATAGGCATCATACCAGTCAAAGGCTTCTTCAGGAATTTTGAATTTTGAATTATTTTGCATGTCCGTCCTTTCATCCGATTACCATATCTCATAAAGTCTCGACCTTTATGATGATCATGAACCGCTCCCTATTGAATAACCTGATTTATCGGTTTCATGATCATTTGCTACCCCACCAAAAGGAAGAGTACCTGAAATCCAGAAAATTGCAATTCGAACATGACATAATCGGAGGTTTCAGATGATTTTATAAGTATTGCTAATATTGACGCTTTGATGACGACCTAACAAAAAATATAGTATAATAGTCGCCAAAATGGCAACCCGAACAAGTAATTGGCATAAGAATATATAGTTAATTTTTGAAATTTAAAAATTAATTCCTGACCCTTTAATTTGACTATATTAACTTGCTAAACCAGCCCTGAGAATATCAAGTTTTTTAGTTAATAAATGGCGCTTGATTTAAAAAATATCGGTGCTATTGTATCGCCGCCTGCACCAGCGATTCTCTCATCAGATACTTAATGGTACAAGTTAACCTATTGTTTTACATTTAAATTTCACAAAAATTCTTTGTCGCTTTTGGCTCTGCGTCAGTGAGCTGTGGAGTGCCATATTATAACGTTCGCCTAATTTGTGACTTAATGTCTCCTTAAATGCGACTTAATGTTTTTATACAAGTAAGCAATACAAAGAATATGGTTAATTTAATCAATGTTTACGGGAAGAAAAATACACGTGCTGAAAGAATTGCTAAAATTTCAAAATAACGAAATAGATAAATCTACGCGCCGGAATGCCGACCGTTTTTATCTCCCCTTATTATCTGCTCTGGCGATAATCACCATTGTTTTAATGTATCGGCAGATCACGGCCCCAATCGTTCCTTTTGACAATTCATTTTTCCAGCTATCGCTCTGGTATGATATTTTTGGAATAATGCTTTTTGCATTTGGTATGTTATTGCTTATATGGCAGGTCAGCTTCGCCCTAAGATATAAGGCATTTGCCCTCCTGCCTTCAGAAAAATTGCCCACACTTACAGTTGTCATTCCCGCCTATAATGAAGGATCCCAGGTCCTTGACACTGTCAGAAGCATAATGGCCAGCAATTACCCAAAAGACCTTCTGCAAGTCATCTGCGTTGATGACGGGTCCAAAGATGACACGTGGCTATGGATTAATGCCGCCTATAATGAATTTGAAGGTGGTATCACCATTATAAAACAACCTTATAACCAAGGTAAACGGGCCGCCCTGATGGCAGGGTTTGATAAAGCAACTGGTGACGTTATCATTACGATAGATTCAGATTCAGAAGTACTGCCTGACACTCTGGCAAATATGGCCAGCCCGTTTGTGGCGGACCAACGCGTGGGGTCTGTTGCCGGCCATGTTCGTGTCCTTAATCTTAAATCCGGGATAATTCCAAAAATTCTTGAGGTATCCTTCACCTGTGCATTTGATTTTATACGCGCCGGCCAAAGTGTGTATGGCGGTGTCTTCTGTACTCCAGGGGCACTTTCCGCTTACCGGACATCGGTTTTGATGCCGTTGCTTGATGAATGGTCAAAACAGACCTTTATGGGCAAACCTGCCACGATCGGTGAAGACCGTGCGCTGACAAATCTTGTCCTGGCAAATGGTCACAGGGTTGTTTATCAGCGGGACGCGGTTGTGCTTACCAAAGCACCAACCAATTTCGGGTCATTAAGACGTATGCTGACCCGCTGGGCCAGAAGCAACGTCCGTGAAAGCCTGGTCATGTTTAATTATGTCTTTAAGGATTTCAGAAAACGGGGCGAAGGTGCCAACTGGATCCGTCTGTTCACAGTAACACAAATGATCCGTATGACGGTGTTTGAAGCCCTGAAAATAGCGTTACTGACAGCACTGGTCATGTATAGCATTAATACATTCTTTGCGATTATATTGGCCTGCGTCTTTGCGTCCATCATGCCAAGCATTGTTTATTACCTCCGTCATCGCACGACATTTGGTTTCCGCTGGGCTCTGCCTTATACTTTATACTGGATGTTCTGCCTTTCATGGATACCGCTTTGGGGTATGCTGACCGCCAGCAACTCAAACTGGCTGACACGCACCATGCCCAATGACAAAACACCAAGGACACCGTTCTTTCCGAATTTACCGACCGCATTCTCGAAAGGGTAAAAGTTATATGATTGGGTCAGTAAAGAAGTTAATCTTTGAACTGGCCCAATTAAAACTTTAATGCCCAATTAAACCTTTAATGTAAGGCGAATTCTCCATTGGTATAATATCTCTAAGATACTCAATATGCCCTGTTATGGGCGTTGAGCGGACAAATCTACAAATTAATTATGACCTTTTTAATATTGGTTATTATAAAATTTGGAAACGTGTTTCTGTCCCTTATATATCCAGATAGACTTGACAGTCTGCAGATTAGAAGAACATTTTATTTGGAGTTATTGAGTATATTTTTATTTCCCTCTAAGATATGTAAATTATATAAACCCACAATATTTTGTAAAAAGCGCGCAAGCCCCCCGGAGATTTCCATTGGAAAACGAAACAATAAATAATGCTGTCGAAGAAGCAGTTTATCAGGCTATGAACCAACCGCTTTTTATTCAAGGGAGTATAACAACCGTAATATTAATCATTTCGCTTTTGATTTTAAGATTTGCGCTTGTTCATTTCATCAGAAAGAAAGCCAAAATATTAAACAAAGACCAGCGCCAATGGATCAATCGGATTAACAATGGGATCAGTATCAGTATCATAGTGGCACTAATCTTAATTTGGGCCCCTCAGCTTCATACTTTTGCTTTGTCTTTAACGGCCGTTGCTGTTGCTGTCGTTTTGATAACCAAAGAACTACTAATGTGTTTAACCGGAGGTTTTTTAAGGGCCTCTTCGCATCCTTTTGGTATAGGGGATTGGATCACCGTGGATGGGGTGACGGGAGAAGTAATGAAGATAACAACGATGACGACTTTAATTGAACAAATTGATGCTAAAGGTCAGAGCTATCAGTTCACAGGCAAAACAATGCAAATTCCAAACAGCCGCTTTTTAACGGTGAATGTAGAAAATGCTAATTTCAATAAACGTTATGTCTATCATGATGTGCCAATTATGGTGCAGTTTATGGATGTTGACCCATCTGTTTTAATGAAACAATTAAAAATTATTACGGATAAATATTATGCTCCCTATTCTGTTGAAGCAGCCAAGTTTAAAGACCGCATTGAAATAAAAGCCGGCGTTGAATTTGCTGATATTGAGCCCCAATTTTTTCTTAAAACAACGGATGTTGGCCATAATTTATTTACGGTTAGAATTTTTGTTCCAACTCTTGAGGCTCTTAAAACTGGGACATTGATAACACAGGATTTTCTCACTTTTGTCCATCAACAAAGAGTTAAAGCATCAAAATTAAATACACAAAAACAAGGGAAGTAAATCATCCTTCAAATTAATAAATACCTTCAACATTTTTGTATTAATTATTTGATTGAAGGTCCTTAAAATAACATATTGGAGATAATCTAAATGAAAAGACGTGATTTTATATTCGGGGCGGCCGCTCTGCCTGTAATGGCAACTGT
This sequence comes from Emcibacteraceae bacterium, assembly GCA_041396985.1. Lineage (NCBI taxonomy): Bacteria > Pseudomonadati > Pseudomonadota > Alphaproteobacteria > Emcibacterales > Emcibacteraceae > Emcibacteraceae bacterium. The sequence continues at coordinate 429,384 of JAWKXO010000002.1, read as the reverse complement.
GCCGACTTTCGCACAGACCATCCTGACAAATGACGGTCGAAGTGCGCTGGTCGGTAAACCGTGGGACCCAAAAAGAAATGCGCTAATGTTTGATGCGATGGGGGAAATACGCGATACTTTTACAGATGAACTTATTGAAGAAATTATCGCCTCTGGTCTTCGGGCTATTTCAGTAACATGCGGTAATCCGCGTCAACAAAACCAGTCAGTTGAACAAAATTTCCAATCTGCCCTGGAAGAAATGTTATGGTTCGATAACTATATCAAGGAAAAATCACAATATTACCTTAAAGCGACTTCATCGGCCGATATTGACCGCGCCCGTGCCGAAGGAAAATTGGCAATTTTTTATCTGACGCAAAATTCAGAACATTTTATGCATGATCTTGATAATGTGAATGTCTTTTACGGGATCGGGCAACGTACCTGCCAGCTTACCTATAATTATCAGAATATGGTCGGTTCCGGTTGCATGGAAAAACATGGTTCCGGAATTACTGATTTTGGCGGATTATTAATTGAGAAACTGAATGATATCGGCATGATGATTGATCTTTCCCATTCAAATGTTCAAACGGCGCTTGATGCTATTGAAATTTCTGAAAAGCCGATCCAGATTTCCCATACCACCTGTGATTCACTTTATTCAAACCCACGGGCGATGCCGGATGTGGTTTTTAAAAATCTCGCCGATAAGGGAGGTGTTGCAGGGATAACGCAAATGCGCACTTTTATGACTTTGGAACGTTATGGCATGGTTGAGCTGTATTTCGATCATATCATGCATGCGATTAATGTGGCGGGTATTGATCATGTGGGTATCGGGTCAGACCGTGATCATCGCCGCCTTGTTGTTACAGACGACTATCTTGCCGAAATGCAGCGCGAACAGGGCGAACGGTTTGATATTCGCCGCGTCCCTCTTTATTTTGAAGAGCTTAATTCACCGCGCCGAATGGAAGTGGTTTGGGATAAACTTCTTGAGCGCGGCTTATCAGAAGATGATGCGGAGAAAGTGACCGGGCTTAATTTTTAGAATCATTATAAGAATTTAATAGGATGATTCAGAATTTTGAACAATTGAGATCTTAAAACGCTCACTTTTCGCAATTGTTTCAAGGCAACAGAAACCATCATTAGAGCCTTTGTTGGGTGCTGTTCCGGGTCCGAGAACAGTATCCCTTCTCTATGGGCTTATCCCGCTTTTTGGTAATTATGTTTGGCAAACAGGTCATAAATATTTATTTATATTTATCAGCAATCAAACATTTAAGGAAAAAATTATTATATGACCCTCTTAATTACATATTTATTGCTGGCTTTGGTTGTTTCTAGCTTTTGTTCGATATCTGAAGCAGTTTTGTTGTCTGTCCGCCCGTCTTATGTTGCGGCATTGAACAATGAGGGTAGAAAGTCTGCTCAAATATTGCAAAAATTGACCAATAATCTGGACCGCCCTTTGGCTGCGATATTAACCGCAAATACCATTGCACATACAGTTGGCGCAGCTGGCGTTGGCGCACAAGCATCCTTGCTTTTTGGCAATAAATATTTAGGTCTCACCTCTGCAATTCTGACCCTACTAATTCTTGTATTATCAGAAATTATACCAAAGACAGTAGGGGCGAATTATTGGAAGCAGCTCGCACCCGTTTTTGCAATATTAATTGAGTTTCTAACTAAGCTTTTATTTCCCTTTGTGTGGATGTCTGCAAAGTTGACCAGGCTGATTTCCAGCTCAAATGGTAATGGCGCTACCTTCAGTCGTGCTGAGATAAAGGCTATGGCAGAAATAGGGGCCCAGGAAGGATTGCTACAGCCCAAGGAGTTGAAAATCGTTATCAACTTGTTGCGCCTTAGAAAACTATCGGTACGGATGATTATGACACCTCGCCCCGTGATTTTTGCAATGCCTTCCACAATGACGGTAAGAGAATTTTTCTCAATGCATGATGATAAACCATTTTCGCGGATACCGCTTTATGATGATTCCCGTGATAATATAAAAGGCTATGTATTAAAAACAGATCTGCTTATCGCTCAAGCCAAGGATCAGTTTGATAAACCCCTGTCAGAATTTCGACGTGAACTTTTGCTGATTTTAGATAGCCGCAATACATCCGATGTTTTCGATTTGTTGATGCATGAAAAAAGTCACCTGGCCCTGGTGATTGATGAATTTGGGACAGTTCAGGGTCTGATCACTCAGGAAGATATTGTAGAGGCATTAATCGGTCTGGAGATCACTGATGAAACGGATAGAGTTGAAGATATGCAAGCTCTTGCACATGAACAATGGCGGAACCGAATGACATTAATGGGGTTAGACCCCGACATTCTTGATACAGAAAATAAATGATTGTACGCTTTGGCAAAGCGGACTTTTAATTGGTATATATTTGCACAGATCAGTCGGCAGGAACATCAAATCTTACGACCCGTTGATCAATTCGGCCGAAAATTGAATTGCCATCCTTATCAAACATATCAATTTCAACCCGATCGCCAAAACGCATGAAGGAGGTCACGGGTTTGCCGTCAGCAATAGTTTCAAGGCACCGGACTTCTGCAAGGCAGCAGGAGCCATCATTTGATCCCTTATTGGAAACGGTGCCAGAGCCGACAACAGTACCGGCCATCAATGCGCGTGTTTTGGCAGCATGGGCAATAAGATCGCAAAAGTCAAAAGTCATATCAATCCCTGCATTGGGGGAGCCGACCTTCTGACCATTTAAGATTGCATGAAGCGGAAGATGAAGTTTGCAACCATCCCACGCATCGCCCAGTTCATCAGGGGTCACAAATACGGGGGCAAAAGCCGTCTGCGGTTTTGACTGATAAAAGCCGAACTGCTTGGCAAGCTCAGCCGGAATAAGGTTTCGAAGTGAAACATCATTCAGAATGCTGAGCAGTTTGATATGTTTTTTCGCGCCCTTTTTACTGACTCCTGCCGGAACGTCATCGGTGATTACGGCAACTTCAGCCTCAAAATCAATACCCCAGTCTTCGGAGCCAGCAAGCACATCATCTCGCGGGCCAATGAACGCATCGGACGCCCCCATATAAACCAGCGGATCGGTCCAGAAACTTGGTGGCAAGTCGGCACCACGGGCTTTTCGGACCAGTTCAACATGGGTGACATAAGCGCTACCGTCCACCCAGTGGTATGACCGCGGCAGCGGCGCATCACATAAAGCAGGGTCAAACCCTTCCCCGGAGAGCTCACCAGACTGAAGGGCATCATAAAGCGCTTTAAGATCCGCTTCCACATCTGCCCAGTTATCCAATGCCGCCTGCATCGTTGGCGCAATATGTTCTGCGCTTACATATTTTGAAAGATCTTTTGAAACGACGACCAGCTTGCCGTCTCTTCCGTGTTTGAGTGATGCCAGTTTCATTAGGTTGCTCTTTCCTTGGCTTTATGGTCTATTGACGAATGATTTTCATAAATCTATAATAGTTTCATATGTAACTAATTGCAAGATAAAACAGGAAATAATTTATATGTCCAAATCCGATCTGCTGCTTGAGGCGTTTTTACCATATCAGCTTTCCTATCTTACCAATATGATCAGCCAGGACCTTGCCCTGCTTTATACCGAGAAATTTGGCATTGCGCATACAGAATGGCGGGTAATGGCTGTGCTTGGGATTTCACCCGGCATATCGGCCGGACAGGTCGCCCAAAAAACCGCGATGGACAAAGTTGCGGTCAGCCGGGCCATAAATAATATGATAAAAATCGGACTTATAAAGCGGGACTTTTCAGACGAGGATAAAAGGCGGTCAGAACTTAAATTATCTAAAAAGGGCCGAAAAATGTATGAGAAAATTGTACCGCTGGTTCAGAATTATGAGCAAAAATTACTGGAAACACTCAATCAGGATGAGCAGGCCGCCCTTGACCTGATCTTAAATAAACTGACACGTTATGTCAGTGAATGAAACGCCTTATCCTTCACTTTCATGAATGCAGCGGTCAATAATATCCGAAGACTGGTCAAAATACTGATCAAAGACCGTTGCTATCGCCCTTAAATATAATTTTCCCTGATCTTTTATACGATAGAGGGTCTGTTTTTTCTCCATATATCCTATGGCGACAAGCTTATTAAGCATTTCCAGTTCTTTAGCAAAATCATAATTAATTTTGTGTGTGGTCGCGATTTTAAAAGGGTCAACTTCAAAATAGCACATCAATGTGGAAATCACATTGCGGAACATTTTATCCTCTTTACTGACCAAAAGTCCGCGAACGACCGGCGATTGACCTGCGGATATTTTTTCCATATAGGTTTTGATCACTGGAATATTTTGTGCGTATCCATCAGGCATACTGCTAATGGCGGATGGTCCAAAACCGATCAGTGTGTCAGCTTTATCTTCCGTATAGCCCTGAAAATTGCGTTTTAACAAACGCTGGTCATAACTGACAAACAGATGATCATCGGGCCGAGCAAAATGATCAAGACCAATAGATTTATAGCCGTTTGCAACAAGTAATTTACTGGCCAGATCAAACTGTTCCTGACGCTCTTTCTGGGTGGGAAGCAAATGATCCCCCACCAGTTTCTGATGTTTCTTCATGTGGGGGACATGGGCATAACCAAACAAAGCAATTCGGCTTGGGGCAAACTTCATAGTCTGCTCAATCGTGGACTTTATTGTTTCAAGAGTTTGATAGGGAAGTCCGTATATCAGATCAAAATTTATGCGGGTGATACCCGCATCTTTGAAATGCTGCATGGTTTTCGCGATCAGCTCGACCGGTTGAATACGGTTGACCGCCTGCTGTGTTTTTAGATTAAAATCCTGAATACCAAGACTGACCCGGTTTACCCCTGCCCGCGCATAGGCAAATATTTTCTCCCGGTCCACTGTCCTTGGATCAATTTCGATGGCAAATTCATCGACTTCATCAATATTGAAATGCTCACGTAACGTTTCAATAAGGCTTTCAAAGTCCGCCGCTTCAAGAATGGAAGGAGAACCACCACCAAAATGAATATGGCTTACTTTTAACGGCCCCGTTTTTTGGGCGGTTCTGATAATTTCCTGCTTTAAAACATCTACAAAATTTCTAACGGGTTCATATTTGTTGCTGATGGTGGTGAAGCAACCACAAAACCAGCAAAGCTTTTCACAATAAGGAATATGGAAATAAAGGCTGACTGGCTTGCATAAAGGAAGACTTTTCAGCCACTTGTCATAAATCTGGCCGTCCAATGCACCAAATTCAAGTGCCGTTGGATAGCTCGTATATCTTGGCAGGCGCTTTGGCCGCGCCAGTTCCGTATGTCTTGAAGCTATATTCTGTTGTTTCATAACCGAAGTTATAGAAAAAATAATATCCTGAAAAATTGATCCAGATCAGAAAAATGAAAATTATTTAAAGGCTTTAAAGGTCATTATGGTGAAGGTATCTTTTATCCCCGGAATGGTTTGAACCTTCTCATTGACAAAACGGCCAATATCCACCTCTTCATCCAGATGAAATTTGACCATAAGATCAAAGGCACCGGAAATTGAATATACATCCTCCGCTTCTTCGATATTATCAACAAGGGCTTCTGCAACGTCATATACTTTGCCCAACTCACATTTAACCTGTACGAATATATTCTGCATGGTGATTTGCCCGTATTGTTTTACATTTCAGGGCATCATAAAAAACTCTTCCGCTTTATTCAATCATTGTTTCAATCAGTCTGATTAAAACCGGACGGAGTTTATTGGCTTTTTCTTCATTAAATCGGGCAAAGGGTTCTTCATCCATATAGGCGACTTGCGAAATTTCAAGCTGTACGGCATGGATATTCTTTTTAGGGTCACCATAATGTCTCGTAATATACCCCCCCTTAAAGCGGCCGTTCAGGGCAGAGCTATAGGGAGACTGGCTTATGATCCTATCCAACTTTTCAACAAGAAGATGATCGGCGGAAATGCCGTTTCCTGTCCCAAGATTCAGGTCCGGCAGGCGCCCGTCAAAAAGCATGGGAACGCGGCTTTTGATTGAATGAGCATCCCAAAGCATGGCCCGCCCGTGCTTTTCCTTAATTCTGCCTAGCTCATTACGGATTTTATCATGATAAGGCTGCCAGTAGCTTTCAACCCTCTGATTTTTATCAGGCGATTTGCCCTTTTTATAAAGCGGTTTTTCATCAAATGTTTCCAGCGGGCAAAGGCCGGTAACTTTTTGCCCGGGATAAAGACTTTTGCCATCAGTGCTGCGATTAAGATCAACAACATAACGGCTGTATTTTGCGGCAATTACAGACACATCCATTTCGGCTAAAAAATTATAAAGTCTGTCGATATGCCAGTCCGTATCGACAAGAGATAATGCATCTTCTGTCATATCCTTTTTAAGTTTATCCGGAATTTCAAGACCGACATGGGGCATGCTGACCAGAAGCGGGCCACTTCCCTGATGAAAATGAAATTTGCTCATCAGATGCTCCCGCTTGGCAAAATTTTCATCACATGGTCAGAAAAATCACCCGCCAGAACCATGCCCGTTGCCCGTTCAATATCCGGCGCAAAATAACGGTCCACTGTATAATGCGGAATATAGTCCCTGATATGCTTTTGATAATTTGAAAGTGGTACTGAAGTTTTATAGGGAGCGCGAAAATCAATACCCTGCGTCGCTGCAAGCAGTTCAATTGCGATAACTGTTGCGCTGTTAAAGGCCATATCATCAAGTCTGCGCGCCCCATACGTTGCCATACTGACGTGGTCCTCCTGATTGGCAGAGGTCGGAATGCTGTCAATGCTCGAAGGATGGGCTTTGGTTTTATTTTCAGATACCAGTGCTGCGGCCGAGACCTGTGCAATCATAAATCCGGAATTAACTCCGCTGTTTTCCACCAGAAACGGGGGAAGATCGCTCATTTTCGGATCGACCATAATTGAAATTCGCCGTTCTGAAATTGATGCAATCTCACAAAGAGCCATGGCCAGCATATCCGCTGCAAAGGCCACGGGTTCCGCATGGAAATTGCCGCCGGAAATCACATCACCATTATCAGTAAATATCAGCGGATTATCTGTGACGGCATTGGCTTCAATAAGAATGGTATTGGCGGCATTATTGATAAGATCAAGTACGGCCCCCATGACCTGCGGTTGGCATCTTAATGAATATGGATCCTGTACTTTTTTACAGTCATGATGGGCAAAATTAATTTCACTGCCCTTCATCAGGTCAAGATAAATGGGCGCCACAGTGATCTGCCCGGGCTGCCCGCGGGCTTTATGAATGCGGGCATCAAATGGTGCAACACTGCCCATCAGGGCATCAATGCTCATTGAACCTGCCACAATGGCAGAAGCAAAAATATCCTCTGTTTTAAAAAGTCCTTTTAAAGCTAGGGCAGTGGAAACCTGAGTTCCATTTAAGAAGGCAAGCCCCTCTTTTGATTCTAGGCTTACCGGCTTAAGATTTGCTTTCTTAAGAGCTTCACTTGCTTTCATCCTTTCCCCGTTCAAACGCGCAAATCCTTCCCCCATCATTGCCGACGTCATATGGGCGAGCGGCGCAAGATCGCCTGACGCGCCAACCGATCCTTTTTCAGGAATTTCAGCGATAATGCCTGAATTGATAAAATCTATAATAGCTTCCATTGTGGAAACACGAATACCGGAATGCCCCTGTGCCAGACTTGAAACTTTCAGGACATATATTAACCGAACCACATCATCATCAAGAGGCCTACCCACCCCTGTGCTATGGGAAAGAACCAAATTGGATTGCAATAAAGTTAGCTGATCAGCCGGTATTGATGTCTGTGCCAACAGACCAAAGCCGGTATTGATACCATAAACCGTTTTTCCACGGGCTATAATATCATCAACAACGTCTCTTGAAGCGCTGATATCTGTCCAGGCATAATCCGCCAGTGTGATTTTAATATCATGTCTATAAACATCCCGAAGGTCTGCCAGGGTCATTTGACCGGGATTTATTTTGAGTAACATTTTAATCCTCCAACATTGGCAAATTAAGGCCCTGATCGCGAGCACATTTCCTAGCGATGTCATAACCGGCGTCTGCATGGCGCATGACACCAGTTGCCGGATCGTTCCAGAGAACACGGCCGATACGCGCCGCCGCTTCATCGGTGCCATCACAGAGAATGACAACGCCGCTGTGCTGAGAAAAGCCCATGCCTACGCCACCACCATGATGAAGCGACACCCATGTTGCCCCGCTTGCCGTATTAAGAAGAGCATTAAGCAGTGGCCAGTCGGATACGGCGTCCGAACCGTCCAGCATGCTTTCTGTTTCACGGTTGGGACTTGCCACCGAGCCTGAATCCAGATGATCGCGACCAATAACGACCGGTGCTTTAAGTTCACCGTTTTTCACCATTTCATTGAAGGCAAGACCAAGACGGTGGCGATCACCCAATCCAACCCAACAGATACGGGCCGGGAGTCCCTGAAACTTTATACGTTCACGGGCCATGTCCAGCCAGTTATGAAGATGCGGGTTATCCGGAACCAGTTCTTTAACCTTCTGATCGGTTTTATAAATATCCTCAGAATCCCCACTTAACGCTGCCCAGCGAAATGGCCCGATACCGCGGCAAAATAATGGCCGCACATAGGCCGGCACAAATCCCGGAAAATCGAAGGCATTTTTAACCCCGTCATCAAAGGCCACCTGGCGGATGTTGTTGCCGTAATCAAATGTCGGAATGCCCATTTTCTGATAGTCCAGCATGGCTTTCACATGGACGGACATTGATTTAATCGCCGCTGCCTCCACCTCTTTCGGGGCAGTTTCAATTTTTTCTTCCCATTCGTCAACCGTCCAGCCGATCGGTAAATAGCCATTGACCGGGTCATGGGCCGATGTCTGATCGGTTACCGCATCAGGGCGTATACCACGGCTGATCATTTCCGGGATTATTTCCGCCGCATTGCCAAGCAGGCCAACGGAAACGGCTTTCCCTGAAGCTGTTGCCTCATTGATTATAGTCATTGCCTGATCAAGGGTTTCAGCACGCCGATCCAGATAACCTGTTCGAATACGAAAATCGATCCGGTCACTGCGGCATTCAATAGCGAGCATAGATGCCCCAGCCATGGTGGCAGCAAGCGGCTGAGCACCGCCCATGCCGCCAAGACCACCAGTTAAAATCCATTTTCCCTTAAGGTTTCCGCCATAATGCTGACGGCCCATTTCAACAAAAGTCTCGTAGGTACCCTGAACAATGCCCTGACTGCCGATATAGATCCAGCTTCCGGCTGTCATCTGCCCGTACATCATCAGACCTTTTTTATCGAGCTCATTAAAATGGTCCCAAGTCGCCCAATGAGGCACCAGATTTGAGTTGGCGATCAGTACCCTCGGCGCATTTTCATGGGTTCTGAAAATACCAACCGGCTTTCCGGATTGTACCAACAGGGTTTCATCATTTTCTAATCTTCTAAGGCTTTCAACAATTTTATCAAAACATTGCCAGTTTCTGGCGGCGCGGCCAATGCCGCCATAAACCACGAGTTCCTCAGGCTTTTCTGCCACCTCAGGGTCAAGGTTATTCATCAACATCCTTAGCGGTGCTTCCGTTGCCCAGCATTTTGTATTCAGCTCTGGTCCCGTCGGGGCCTTGATTATTCTGTTATTGCTATTAAGTTTTTGCATTTTTCTATCCTGTATATACAAGTAAAAATTTTAAACTTCTCCCTATATATGAAGGAGAAAAAAATTAATTTATTCCGGTTTAAATAAGCCCGACAGTTCGTATCTTGAACCCGGGTGATATAATTTAGCGGTGGAGGCAACGCGGCCTTTGGTCCATGTTCGCCGTTCAATCAGCAAGCAGGCTTCCTCGTCCGACATATCAAGTAGTGATTTAATTGACGGCGTGGCAATGATTGCTTTTACAACATGCTCAACCTTTTGCAGTGGCGCCATTTTAATCAGATATTCATATGGTGTATTTTCGCTGAAATCCTGCTGGCCATACCCTGGCACAATGTCTTCATTGACCAGCCGATCTTCCAGCTGGATTGGGATACCCTGTTCCTTATGTACAATCATCGAATGGGTAAGCGTTTGACCAACCTCTACATTCATGAAAGAGGCTATTTTTTCATTTGCCTTTACGGGTTCCAGTGCGAGAACCTCAGCACTGTATTTATGATGACGGGCACGTATTTCATCAGCAATATTATGGATTTCCAGTGGATTGCTTTTTGCCCTAAGCTCGGCAACAAACGTACCAACACCAGCGATGCGGATCAGGTATCCTTCGTCGGTCAGTTCCCTAAGCGCACGGTTGGTTGTCATTCTGGATACTGAAAATTCCTTAACCAGTTCATTTTCCGAAGGCACACGCATGGATGCGACCCATTCACCGCTATCAATGCGATCGAGAATATGTTTTTTAATTTTCCGGTATAAGGGTTCCGATTGCAAATCCACAGTCATTGTCAGTTCCTTCAAATATTAAACGCTTTATTATTTACTTGTATATACAAGCTAGTCAAGTATTTTCTTCAACCTGCCCATAGTGGCAGCAAATTCATGGAAAATTTCATCTTCCCGAGCATGCTTATAATCCCTGACCACCCATTTTCCGGCCACCATGACGTGCCTTACCGGGTTTTGATTACCATTAAATATAAAGCGGTCAATAATTGCTTTGTCGGGTGATCCAATAAGTATGGGAGAGTATTCATCAAGGACAATCAGGTCAGCCCGGTTACCAACAGCGATGATCCCATTATCAAACCCGCTGGCCACAGCTCCGCCCGCCAGACATTTTTGATAAAGGTTTGAGCCTGTATGGCTTTCTTCTTCATCCGCAGCGATATTACGCCTGTTATGTTGAAGCCTTTGACCATATTCTAGCCAGCGCAGCTCTTCGCTGATACTGACAGATATATGACTGTCCGAGCCAATAGCGATCCGGCCATTTTGATCAAGATATTTTTTTAAAGGGAATAATCCGTCACCCAGATTTGCTTCTGTCGCCGGGCATAGTCCGGCAACGGCCCCTGACCTTGCGATCATGGTAATTTCATTATCGTTCAAATGTGTCGCATGGACCAGACACCAGTTTTCATTAACTTCCACATGATCATAAAGCCATTCAATCGGCCGTTGACCTGACCAGGAAAGACAGTCGTTAACTTCCCTCATTTGTTCAGCAATATGAATATGGATTGGACCTGAGACTGTTAATTTTAACAAACATTCTTTTAAGGCTTCTTCAGGGACCGCTCTAAGTGAATGAAATGCCATACCAAGTTTTTGGTCAGGTTCATTTTCCAAAAGTTTTTGAAGTGTGGACATCAAATCCAGATAACTTTCCACGTCATGTCCAAATCTTAATTGGCTTTCCGTCAATGGTTTTCCACCAAAGCCGGAAGTCATATATAAAACAGGCAAATGCGTAAGGGCAATTCCTGCATTCTTAGCTGCTTTCAATATAGCATTGGACATAGCAAGGTTACCCTCCCCACTATGATGCAGATAATGAAATTCACAAACACTGACATATCCCGCTTTCAACATTTCCAGATAAAGCTGAGAGGCAATAACCTCAAGATCTGCCGGTGAAATCTGCGCGGCAAAACGGTACATAATATCGCGCCAGGTCCAGAAGCTGTCACTTGTTGAAGACGTATATTCGGCAAGACCCGCCATTGCCCGCTGAAAAGCATGACTATGAATATTATTCTGGCCCGGCATAGCATAACCAGCATAGCACTCTCCTTCCCCGCTGTAGCCGGAGATAATGTTTGAAATCATTCCCCTTTCATCAATGTCCAGAGCTACATTTCGGACCCATCCGGAGGGTAATAATGCCTTATTGAATATAATTCTTTTCATTTTAAAATTTTCTGGATATAGTTGTCTATACAACTTAATTTATTCGAATTATGAAAATTGTCAAATTTAATCGAAAAGACTATCATATGAGCCATACAATCTGGACCGATGTAAATCTGCTGACTATGAGCGAAACGGGAATGTCTTATGGTTTAATTACTGATGCTGCTTTGGTTGAAAAGGACGGGATTATAAACTGGGTTGGCAATAAAGTTGATATGCCGGCACATTACGATGGTGAAATAATAGAATGCTCAGGCGCTTATATGACACCCGGCTTAATTGATTGCCATACCCATCTTATCTATGGCGGCAACCGGATAGATGAATTTGAAAAGCGGTTAAATGGTGCTACTTATGAAGAAATAGCAAAAGCCGGTGGTGGCATTCTATCGACGGTCATGGCAACACGTGCAGCAACAGAGGATGAGTTGGTATCAAATGCATTAAAACGTCTGCGGCATCTTGAAAAGGATGGTGTCACAACAATTGAAGTCAAATCAGGATACGGACTGGATGTTGAAAATGAACTTAAAATGCTCCGGGCAGCAAAAAAACTGGATGAAATTAGCCATGCTGATGTCGTTGCCACCTTTCTTGGCGCACATGCCATGCCGCCTGAATATAGTGATAACCGAGACGGTTATATTGATCTAATCATCAAAGACATGCTGCCAAAAGTGGCCGAAGAAAAGCTGGCAATTGCCGTTGACGGCTTTCTGGAAAATATCGGTTTTACATATTCTGAAATGGACCGGATATTTGGTGCTGCAAAAAAACATGGTTTTAATTTAAAACTTCATGCGGAGCAGCTATCAGACCTTTCCGGTGCCGGCCTGGCGGCTAGCTATAATGCCCTTTCCGCTGATCATCTTGAATATTTAAGTGAAAGCAGTATGGATTTGATGCAAAAATCCGGCACCGTTGCCGTGCTACTGCCCGGTGCATATTATACATTAAGGGATACAAAACTGCCGCCGGTAAATTCAATGCGCAAACGCAATATCCCTATGGCTGTTGCCACCGACAGCAACCCCGGTTCATCCCCTGTTCTTTCATTAAAACTCATGATCAATATGGCATCAACTATTTTTGGGCTTACCCCGGAAGAGGCCCTGGCCGGCGTGACAAGAAACGCGGCCAAAGCCTTGGGACTTTGTGATCGTGGTCAGCTAAAAGAAGGGCTTAAAGCTGATATGGTGCTCTGGGATATCAGTCAACCGGCCGAGCTCGCCTATCAGGTTGGTGGTTCTCCCGTTTTATCGGTCATAAAAAACGGCAATGTGGTTTATCACAATATTTGACAGAAATTTAAAGCCCTAGCTGCTCAACTTACCGGAAAAGAATGCATAAATCAGATAGCCGACGACAACCGGCACAACAAACCGGATAATGGATCGCCAGAATTTAAAAAGCAGGCTGTCGCCCAGTCCGATTTCTTCGAGTACATCTTTCCTGTTCATCATCCATCCTATAAATATTCCGGCAAAAAGGGTATTAAACAGCATCATGGCATTGGCCGACATATATTCCAGAAGATCCATAATATTCTTGCCTGCAACCGTCTCGGTAAAGGTAAGTAAGCGGACTTCAGAAAGTACGTTCATGGAAAGGGCCGACAGTCCGGCCAGACACCAGAGACCTATTCCGGCAAACAGTGAAGCCACAGGGCGGGAGCAGATCCCTTTTTCCTCAAGCGTGGAAACCGTTGGTTCAAACAATGAAATAGTCGATGTAATGGCGGCAAAAGCCAGAAGCATAAAGAAAAGAATACCAAAAATCTGCCCAAACGGCATCTGATCGAAAATCACCGGCAGCGTTACAAACACAAGGTTAGGACCGGAATCCAGATCAAGTCCGTTGGTAAAGATAATTGGAAAAACGGCAAATCCGGCAACCAGGGCAACAAACGTATCCGCAAATGCAACACCGCAGGCAAGCTTAGGAATAGATTCGTTTTTTGGAAGGTAGGATCCATATACCATCATTGTCGCGCTACCCAAAGAAAGTGAAAAGAAAGCCTGACCCGTGGCTTCAAGCACAGTTTCACCGGTTATTTTTGAAAAATCGGGGTAGAACATAAATTTAAAGGTTTCTACAACACCACCGTTAAAAAGCGAATAAATGACCAGTAAAACCAGGATAAGAAAAAGCATCGGCATTAATACATTAACTGCTTTTTCAAGCCCTGCCTTAATGCCACGTGAAATAATAAATGCCGTAATAAGTACGGCAAGTGTCATCCAGAAAATAAGGGTTCCCGGGCTATTCATCATGTCTGCAAAAACGGTCTGTGTTTGCCCGTCAACAAGATTGCTCAGCTGCCCGGTTATCATGCTGTAAACATAATTCAGGGTCCAGCCGGCAATTACAAAATAAAACCCGAGAATTCCGATCGGTGTCATAATATTGGTAAAGCCAATAAATTTCCAGAATGGCCTGCTTTTCATTCCTTCTGCAAGGGCACCATACGCAGCTATCGGTGGTAACTGCTTACGCCGTCCAATGGTCAGTTCTGTCATAATAAGCGGAATGCCAAAAAACAACACGACACCAAGATAAAGCAGGACAAAGGCACCACCACCATTCTGACCAACCACATAAGGGAAGCGGTAAATATTACCAAGGCCAACGGCACTTCCGATCGCCGCAAGAAGGAATGCCATTCCTGACGACCATTTTTCCTGTGTTACATGTGTCACTTGAAAAACTCCCGATATTTATTTTTTTTGATCATCATAAATTAGCATAAGTATTTTTTGCGTCCATAAAATAATGCCGCACCCCCCCAAGAGAGCGCGGCTAAGTTTAAGGCATGATTAAATATTTAAGCGTAATATTTTCCGAAACGGTTGGTTATGAAGTCATTGAAATCAACATCTTCCTGTTTGACAAATCCTTTGTTTGGCAATTTTCCCTGCGCCAGAAGATCAACCATAGCGCATATCCCTGCAGAAGTTGTCACCTGAATAGCAGACCACATTTTTCCGCCAATTTCCTGATTATAAACTTTATGCGCATATGAGTCCTGAACGAAACGGCCATCCACATCTCCGGTCACAGTCACATAAATAAGAACAACATCCTGATAGGTAAAAGGCAGTGCATATTCAAAAATATCCTTTATCACATCCTGCCGTTCATTAAGTCGGAGATCCTGCAGGAGGAGTTTAAGAATATCACGGTGCCCCGGATAGCGGGCTGTCCGGTAGTTCAGGTTTTGGACCTTTCCTTCCAGCGTTTCACAGAGAGTGCCTAGGCCACCGGATGTATTGAAGGCTTCATAGTCAATACCATCTATTGAGAAATTTTCCAACTCTTCAAGCGGCGGTGTTTCAACCAGACGTCCATTTATCACCGCTTCACATGGCTGACAATATTCATTAATAAGCCCATCAGTCGACCAGGTCAGATTATATTTTAGAGCATTTGACGGAATTTTTGGAAGTGCACCAACACGAAGATGAACGTTTTGTAAGCGTTCAAATTTTTTGGCAATGTCATAAGCAACAATTGAAATATACCCGGGTGCCAGACCACACTGCGGGATAAGGGCAACATCCGCTTTTTTTGCCAGTTCCTTTACGATGCGCGTGCAGGCAACATCTTCCGTCAGATCAAAATAATGAACGTTGTTTCTCACCGCGGCTTCTGCGATAAATTTGGTTATCTGATAAGGGGCCGCTGAAAGGACAGCAAATTTTCCGGCCATTTCCTTATCCAGAGCCGATTGATCCTTTACATCAAGATGAATGGTTCTGACATTGTCATATGCTGGCATTTTAGCAAGGGCCGCATCATTGATATCCGCGACAGTGACATGATAATCACCACTACCGGCCAGCATTTCAGTAATCATTTCACCTATTTTACCAGCGCCCATAAGAAGTATTTTTTTCATTTAAACATCCTATAAAAAACTATTGATGCCAACACCATATAGAGTAATATTAACATAATGAAGGGTACATTTCGTCGAATTGTATGTTATTTATTGACATTATGACGGAAAATTTTTCAAAATGACGATAAAATTCAAAAGGGTTCCAGATGGACGATAAAGACAAACAATTGCTTAATCTGCTCAGTGAAAACAGTCGGGCATCAACAACGACATTGGCCCGTCTTCTTGGTCTCTCCAGAAGCACAGTTCAGGATAGGATCAGACGACTTGAAGATCGCGGTATAATTGCAGGATATACGATCCGTCTTAATGAGGCTTACAGCCAGCGGCTGATTTCTGCTCAGGTGATGATGACCTTTCAGCCAAAATATGCAACCGCCATAGTTCAGGCACTGAAAAAAATGCCCGGGGTCGTATCCATCTATACTGTCAGCGGTATTTATGATCTTATTGCCACGGTTCGGGCACAGACCACCGAAGAGCTTGATGCAACTATTGATAATATTGGCATTCTTACCGGTATGGAAAAAACCACTACCTCGATCATCCTGTCCCGGAAATATGAGGTTTAACGCAATTAAAAAAAGAATGTCTCACCTTCTTGCTGCATTTGCGATACGCAGGCAGGCACGGGCACAGATGGCTTCAACCGGCTTACCTGTCGTTTTACAGGCAGCTTCCGCTTCCGAGGTTATGGCCATTGCACTGGCCAGTCTTGTGGTTGTCCATTTAGAAAGATCGGCTTTAAAACGCTGAGCTTCCATGGCAAAAACACGCGGGATAAGCTTTCCCATGGCCTGGTCCGCTGACATTCCCTGATCCATATAACCACGGGCCAGGTGCATGCGTTGAATTTTACGAAGCAGTGAACGAAGAACCGATATGGGACTTTCGCCGCGATTAAACGCTTTAAACAGGCTGTCATCAAGGGTGCGGAGGTCGCCGCTTATGGTGGCACTGGTGATGGTATCAATAGTGAGCGCCCCGCTATCGCCGACACAGGCCACAACATCATCAAAAGTGACCTGATCGCTGCTGCGTTTTCCAATTGGCCCCATATAAAGAGCAAGTTTATTCAGCTCACTACGGGATACAAGCCTGTCATTCCCCAAATTCATTTGTAAAAATGCGGCGGCATCAGCAGTAATGGTGAGACTATTTTCCCGCATCACTTCATGGATTAAGGCATCAATAGTCGCCTGATTATCTTCATAACAGGGGAGTGCTGCTGCGTTCTTGGCCTTTTCAAACAGTTTACG
The DNA here is from genome assembly GCA_041396985.1 of Emcibacteraceae bacterium. Classification (NCBI taxonomy): domain Bacteria; kingdom Pseudomonadati; phylum Pseudomonadota; class Alphaproteobacteria; order Emcibacterales; family Emcibacteraceae; species Emcibacteraceae bacterium. The sequence continues at coordinate 412,373 of JAWKXO010000002.1, read as the reverse complement.
CAGCCCTGAAGTCGGTCGAAGATTGCCCGCCGAAATCACGATCAGACCATCGCCCAATGGATTTGCAAGAAAATTTTCAGCGGCCTTCGTTGCATTTTCAGCGGCGCCCTCGACCCTGATCACCCGACGTCCCCCCATCATAGAAATAGCCGCCGCCTCGTCAGCCAAAATTCCCGGATCGTTTTTAAGATTGTCCGGATCAATATTGGCAACCAGAAAAGGATCCTGCAAGTCGGCAACCACCTGTTTTGCGATCAAAGTAGCCCTCTCACGTACCAGTCCCTCATCCGGGCCATAGACAAGTACAGCCAGATATTCAGGGGAAAGTTTTTTTACCTGTGCATCTATGTCGCGGTAGGTAAGTTTCATTACCTTGCCTCACGCGGGTTTTCATTCAGGTAAGTTCCTATCCGTGTGATGATCTGATTGGCGACTTCTTCTGATAAGCGTTCCAATGACGTTTCGCGGGCGATTTTGTTTGAATAATCAGATCTGACAAGGTCATAGGTCACAATGGCCCGGGCAGTGCCATCCATAATGGATTGATCCGTATCCACATCAACCAGGGCAAAGTCAACAGTCAGTTTAAGGTTTTGCAGGGTCACCGTTTCATCTTCACGGATACCATAGCCTGCTTCCTGCAGATTATAACCCGCTTTTAAAATGTAGCCGGTTGCTGAGCCATCTGAAGATAGTGGTGAAATCCGTTCATTAAGATTGTTTTGAAGAAGCTGGGAAAGTCGTTCCTGACGACCGGACTCATTACGAATCTGATCTATTTTAATATTGGCCATGACCTGTGCCAGACCGGCACCGCTTTCTGAATTCTGACCATACATAGGTTTAAATCCACACGCCGATATGAATAGCAGACTAAGTATGCCAAAAACTCTAACGGATGGTTTTAGCCAATGAATCATGAAGCGCCTTTTTATGACCTATATAACAATATTAACAATTTTGTTTGGAACCACAATAATCTTCCTGATCTCTTTTCCGGCGATTGAATTTTGAACCTTCTCAGATGACAGGGCCAGTTCCTCCAAGGCTTTTTTATCCATATCTTTTTCAACATCCAGTTTATCTTTAAGCTTGCCCTGAACCTGAACAACGACAGTGACGGTCGTTTCCTGCATCTGTTCGGGTCTTGCAACCGGCCAGGACGCGTCGGAAACCAGACCTTCCCCACCAATTTTTGACCACATTTCCTCAGCAAGATGCGGCATCATTGGTGCGGTCAGTAAGATAATTGTTTTAATAGCTTCATTTAAAGCAAAATTATCGCCTTCACTACCATCTGATTTAAAGGTTGCAATGGCATTGGTAAATTTATAAGCTTGCGCAACAGCGCTATTAAAATGGAAATCTTCAATATCCTTGCCAATTTGAAAAATGGATAAATGTGTCATGCGTCTTAAATCCTGAGCCTGTCGACTAAAATCAGACGGCTCAATTAATTCTTTTGCTGACAGATCTATGTTTTCTGTAACAGTTCGCCAGAGCCTTTGGGTAAAGCGCCAGGCACCTTCGACTCCTTCTTCTGTCCATTCCAGGTCACGCTCAGGCGGACTGTCTGAAAGCATAAACCAGCGCGCTGTGTCCGCTCCGTATGTATCAATGATATCTGTCGGATCAACCACATTCTTTTTTGATTTGGACATTTTCACTGATCGGCCGGCAGTGACTTTTTCACCTGTTTTTTTGTGAATGAAGCTGCCATCACTCTGTTTTTCCAGCTCTTCAGGTAAAATCCAGTTGCCTTTACTATCCTGATACGTTTCATGGCAAACCATTCCTTGCGTAAACAATCCGTCAAACGGTTCTTTTACATCACAAAGGCCGATTTCTTTCATGGCCCGGCTGAAAAAACGCGAATAAAGCAGATGCAGGATAGCATGTTCAATCCCACCTACATACTGGTCCACCGGCAACCAGTAATCCGCTGCTTTTCTGTCAAACGGACTTTCAGAATGCGGTGACGCAAATCGGGCAAAATACCAGGAACTGTCTATAAAAGTATCAAAAGTATCGGTTTCGCGCTCTGCCGCTTTTCCGCATTTTGGACAATTAACATGTTTCCAGGTCGGGTGATGGTCCAGCGGATTACCCGGCTTATCAAAGGTGATATCATCCGGCAGCACGACAGGCAGATCAGATTTGGGGACAGGTACCACCCCACAATCAGCGCAATAAATCATCGGGATCGGCGCACCCCAATACCGTTGGCGGCTGACACCCCAATCACGCAGGCGATAATTTATTGTCGCTTCGCCGAACCCGCCTTTCTCGGCAAGCTCTATAACTTTTGATTTGGCATCCTCCACCGATAATCCATTTAGAAATTCTGAATTTCCAATGATGCCTGGATCCGTATAGGCAATATTATCAACTTTGAATGTCGCCGGGTCTTCGCCTTTTGGGATAACAACAGCTTTTACATTTAAATTATATTTTCTGGCAAAATCCAGATCCCGCTGATCATGGGCAGGGCACCCGAAAACAGCGCCAGTGCCATACTCCATCAGGACAAAATTAGCCACATAGACAGGAAGTTCGCACCCATCCACAAAAGGATGTTTCATGGTCAGGTTAAGTTTAAACCCTTTTTTCTCAGCCTTTTCAAGCGCCTCTTCACTTGTGCCCAGTTTGCGGCATTCCTCAATAAAGGATTTTAACCCCTGATCTTTTTCTGCATAGTTCGAGGCAATCGGATGATCGGCAGCAATGGCAATAAAAGACGCCCCGAAAATCGTGTCCGGGCGGGTCGTATAAACGGTAATGCTCTCTTCCCCAACTGATGCGCTAAAGGTCAAATGCATTCCTCTGGATTTTCCAATCCAGTTTTTTTGCATGGTTCTGACTTTTTCCGGCCAGCGGTCAAGTATATCAAGTGTTTCATCAAGATCATCGGCGACTGCGGTAATTTTTAAAAACCACTGATTTAGTTTTTTTCGCTCTACGACCGCACCACTTCGCCAGCCTTTACCGTCAATAACCTGCTCATTGGCAAGTACCGTATTATCCACTGGGTCCCAGTTAACCCAGCTTTCCTTACGGTACACAAGACCAGCTTCAAGAAAGTCAATGAACATGGCCTGTTCCTTACCATAATATTCCGGGTCACAGGTTGCCAGTTCACGGGTCCAGTCAAATGAAAAACCAATAGATTTTAACTGGTTTTTCATATGATCGATATTTTCGTAGGTCCATTTTGCCGGATGCACGTTATGTTGCATGGCTGCATTTTCAGCCGGCATACCAAACGCATCCCATCCCATTGGGTGAAGGACATTAAACCCTTTTGCTCTTTTATACCGGGCGACAACATCCCCTTGTGTATAATTTCTGACATGCCCCATGTGAATGCGGCCAGAAGGGTATGGAAACATTTCCAGCACATAGTATTTTGGTTTCGAATAATCCTCACTTACGACAAAAGTATTATTATCCGCCCATATTTTTTGCCATTTTGCCTCTGTCGCACCAGCGTTATAGCGTGTCATAGTCATCGGTCCCGGTCTTTGCAAACTATGTGGATTATCCGCCTGAACCTTATTAGGCGACATAAATTACACATTTTGCATTTCTTATTTCTACTAAATTGTTAATTTGTTATCGGCGCATTGTCACGGCGTAAAAGCCTCGCCTGAATAATGATTGCAGAGTTGATTTGTTCTGCCGCTTCCGGGCGGGGCGCTATTTCAACCCATGAGCCGTTCTGCAATGCTTCACGATGTACTGTTATCTTAAGCGCATCTGCGCGAAGCTCTTTACCGACTATATACAAATCTACTTTACTGCGTTCATTTGAATCGTTTGGATTGACTGCCCAATCGGTTAGAATTGTTCCGCTTTCGTGATTGGCTTCCAGCATTGGCATAAATGACAAAGTGTCAAGAGACGCCCGCCAAAGATAGGCATTTACACCGATAGAAAATACTTCTTCCGCAGCCTGAATATTATCCCGGGGTTCGCCAATTTCACTTCTTTTGCTACATCCCATCAGAGGAAGTAATATAAGCATCACTATCGTTGTCAGAAAAACGCCTAATGATTTTCCCTGTTTAACTGTCATTTAAATTCCATTCCTATTTCCATAAAGGGGCTGTATCCAATACTCGTACCATCACATTTTTTGCATCATAACGACTGCAGCAGATTAGATAAAGTTGTTTATAGATTTAATCTATTTAATCTTGATTTATTACCAAAAAAAATGTTCTTATTCTTCTCAAGTGATTGAAATTTTATTTTATTTCTATATACTTATATTGGTACAGAAATGAAGTATTTTTTGGAATAATTAATTTTGTGACCACAAGTTTACAGCATTTATGCTGTAACGTATTGGTATTGTTGAATGATTTATGGTTTGTACATGGGATTTGAAGTAAAAAAAATCATCTGTAATATACGCGCTGCCGCCATAATTTTATGCTTGGCCGGGGTTGCTTTTATGCAATTGGATGCCCATGCACAGGATCAGATTCGCGCGAATCCAAACTATAAAGCCCCAACAGAACTTGATTCTCTGCAATCCGCTAATGAATTATTTAATAACAACCTCAAAAATGATTTTAATCAGTTTCTAAATCCCCATGAGGAAAATGATCAGTACATCATGCTGACAGAACCTGAAAGCAAACAAAAATCTTATGTTTCTCTTGGAGAGGCGAATGAAACTCCGGTACCTCTCCTACAGGTAACGCATCAGTATATGTATAATCCGTCCTTGTCTTTCAGTCTTCCGTCCATCGGTAGTAACACAACTTCAGGCTTAATTTCTGGTCGCACTGGTGGTTCACAAATGGTCGTATCACTCAATCCTTCCCGAAAGGCCGGTACGGCTTTTGAAAGTGACAAATCCATTAAACTGGTTGTGGGCTCAAGTTTTATTAATACAGCGGAAAGCCTTGTTTCGGATTATTTGACTAACGGGCTACTTTCTCAAAAAGCTTATAACTTATCTCTTGGGCTTGGATATTCCGGCTTTAGACTTGGTGCGTCCTTCAGCCGTAATAATTTCCTTTTTTCACCTGATATGTCAGGGTTTGACTTAGGGTTCGGTTATATAGGTGGAAGCTGGTCCGCAAATATCAGTGTTGGCGCTTATAACAGTGCGCGACCATTGCTTCTATCTCAGGATTATAATATTTTTGATCATATTTCCGCATATGAACTTGGTGCCGCTTACAGATTATTCTCAAATGTAAGTCTGACCGGCAGATTTACATATTATTCTTATGGAGCAAGCAATGATTTTGCTTCTATTGATGATGTCCAGTCATTGATATTTGGAACCAACGTAAGTTTCTAATTTTTAAAATCCTCTTATTGCTGCAATACCGGCCGCACCGCTGCCGTACAATTTTTCTGCCGTATTCTCGTTAACGCCACCCAAAGCAAATATCGCCATTTGACTTTGCTTACATATTTCCGAGAAATGATTTATGCCAAGAGTAAGAGCAGGATTATTAAAAGTTTCCGGATGACTTTCCGTCGGGAAGACAGGCCCCAATAAAACGGCATCAATAATATTTGTCGGTAAATTTGAAACAGCCTTTTCGCTATGGCAAGAAGCAGAAATAAAAAAATCCGGATAATTCTGTCTGATAATTTCTGCTTCAGAGATTCTGTGTTCTGGCAAATGTATTCCATCGGCCTGGACTGCCAATGCAATTTCCAGATCAGCCGCTACACTGAATTTTATATTTTTTTGTTTGCAGATATACCCAAGCGCCACGGCCAGATCATAACGGTTCTGTAAATTATAGTCCCTTAGGATAACAAGTGACCCGGCTGGTAATTTTTCGATGACTTGCTCCGGCAATGGCTGTGCTTCCTGATCCGTAATAAAAATCACGGGCGGTACTTTATCTTGGCCGCTTTGACGATTGAGCTCAAATGAAATGTCTGTTAGGGTTCTTTTCATAAAAAAAGACTTTATCCCAAGGCAATATTAATGACCAGTAATCTTAAAAAAATAAAAGATAAAATTGAAAAAGCATCCCTAGATAGCGGCCGAAGTAAAGAGAGCGTTACTCTCGTTGCCGTATCAAAAATTCATACGGCAGAAACGATCATTCCTGTACTAGCAGACGGACAGCGGATCTTTGGTGAAAACCGTGTGCAGGAAGCGGCCGAGAAATGGCCACCTTTGAAAGATAAATTCGATGGAATATATTTACATCTAATAGGACCACTGCAAACAAACAAAGTGAGACAGGCAGTTCAGCTGTTTGATGTTATCGAAACGGTTGATCGTCCCAAACTGGCAGTAGCCTTGGCACGCATCTGTGAGGAAGAAAATAAATATCCCGATATTTACATTCAGATTAATACGGGACATGAAGAACAGAAAGCGGGGATGTCTCCTGAAAATGCAGATGATTTCATAAAACTATGCCGTGACGAGCTTAAATTACCGGTAAAAGGGGTAATGTGTATTCCGCCATTTGATCAGGACCCGACAGATCATTTTAAACTGCTTAAACAGATTGCTGACCGTAATGAGCTTCGCATAATTTCGATGGGCATGAGTGGTGATTATGAAAAAGCCATTGAAAATGGCGCAACCCATGTTCGGGTTGGCACTGCCCTTTTTGGTACACGGCCCGGATATTAGGATAAAATCATGCAGGTCGCCGAGCCGGCGGCGTAAATCTTGCCTTCTTCATCCATGATTTTTCCTTCTGAAACGGTAAGTCGGCGTGAGCGGTTAATCATCGTCCCCTCAGCAATCAGATCCTGATCAAGCGGAATTGGTCTGATCATTTTTACTTCAAGATTAATTGTGCTGTATTTAATCCCCGGCTCCATCAAAGTCTGCACCGCACAGCCTGTAACAGAATCAAGAATGGTTGCACTAAAGCCACCGTGAACACCCCCCATCGGGTTTAAATGCCTTTTGTCTGCACGCACAACAAATCTGACAAAGCCCTCTTCCGCATGCACCAATCTGGAAGGCACAGTTTCAGCCATGGGCGGTGCCGGAATTTTTCCTGCCATCATCGCCTGCAAAATTTCAAGACCCGTCATTTTGTCAAAAGACATCAATTTTCCGATAAGAATTTATAAGACGACCCACATGGGGTCGCCTTAATAATATTTTACTTTCTAAAATCCACATCCACAGAAGCGGCCAGATATGCAAACATGGCAAATACGGCTGCATTATTGGTAATCGCCGGAATATCGACTTTATCCAGTGTATCATTTGCAGTGTGATGAAAGTCAAAATAATTGGTTTTTTCCATTCCAAAATTAACGGCGGGCATGCCGGCATTGCCAAGGGCCGACATATCGGAATCCCCTTTCGCCGTATTTGTCATTAGTGTTGCGACACCATATGGTGCCAGTACCGCAGCAATTTCACGCGCAACAGCAAGCGACTTGGGCCCCACGCCAGGCTCAAAATCAACAATGCGTCCGGTACCACTGTCCCACTCAGCTCCGAGAAGCATATTATCAAAATCCTTGCTGTCCTCTTTATGGGCACGGACAAATTCATGGGCACCAAGCAGGCCTTCTTCTTCAGCAGCCCACAGCACGACACGGATGGATCGTTTTGGCTTGACCCCGCCATCAATAATATGTTTGCCCGCAGACATTACGATTGACACACCGGTCCCATCATCAAGAGCCCCAGTTGCCAGATCCCAGCTATCAAGGTGGCCGCTTATAAGCACCGCTTTTTCAGGGTCTTCCGTTCCGGTAATTTCGCCAATAACATTATAAGTTGTTACCGGATCATGAGGGTGCGGGTTCATTTCAAGATGAAGTGTCACTGGTTTTCCATATTTTAAAGCCTGATCAAGCAAATCAGCATCAGGATTTGAAATGGCCGCTGCCGGGATTTTCTTAACCCCGTCAACATAGGTCATACTGCCTGTATGAGGCGTTCTGTTATCATCTGTACCTATTGAGCGGATGATAATGGCGGAAGCGCCGGCTTTTGCCGCGGCCACAGACCCATTCCGACGTGCCTGACCGGCATAGCCATATCCTTTAGCCCCGGCCACACCGCTATCTTCCATTCTAAAGGAAATATAGGCAATTTTACCGTCAAGGCTGTTCGGCGCAGCCGCCGCCAGATCCTTATATTCATCAAACTGAACGACCTCTGCAGTGATGCCGCCTTCCGGGGTTCCAACGCTGGTTCCGAGTGCCGTCATGGCTAAATTCTGCTCAAAAGGTGCAGTCATCCGCAATATAGCTGTATTGCCGCGATGCCATACTGGAAATGGTACAGGTTCTGTCCAGACCCGATCAAACCCCATTTCCTTCATTTTGGCGACAGCCCATTCTCTGCCTTTTTTATCATTTGCCGTACCGGCAAGACGATGGCCGACCTCAGTTGTTAGTGACGTAATCACATCTTCCGTTACGCTTGATTTAAGAGCATTTTTCCCAATCATGTTTGCATGATCAATCATTTCTTTTGTCAGCACATTATTTTGTGCCGAAGCGAAATTTGCGGATAATCCGATTAAGCCAATAGCGGTCAGCAAGACCAGTTTTTTCATTTTTTTCTCCCAATCTTTATTTTTGAAAGAGAATAACAAGAAGATAAGTAAAGTCAAAATAAGAAGCACAAATTATCTGAAATTTAAAATTAATTAAGACTAATTAGAGTTAATTAATTTTAATTGACTCAACAGCTCTTTATATATAATCTTTTCATAAAACCAAAAGGAGAATAGAATGTTAGAAGTTGAGAAAGAATACGAACTTCTTAACACCAATCTAAACAATTTAGTTTTCGATATAGGCCAGGGAGTAGATCGTAAAAATTTGCACAATCAAGCGATGAGAATCATAATGCAATTAAATTCGCTAAAACAAAAAGTAGCCTTTTCCGAAAATAAAAAATCAGATGAAACAATTGTAGACGAAATAAACAAAATTAAAAGAAAATTAAAAAGATGGGTACAGCGTCCAAATCAAATTAATTCAATAATTCTAAACACATACTTAGATTTAGAAAAAAAAGGTCTAAAAATTATCACTGATGATAAAATTAAAGAAATAGCACTAAAAAGTGGAATTAATAAATTCGAAAGTAATTTTGCCCAAATGTGTAATATAGCTCCAAAAAACCATGGTAAAATATTCGATTTAGATGGAAAAATAGTGCACCTATGGGAACCTATTATTCCATTAGTTACAGAATATAAAGAGGAAAGGGAAAGATTATTATCCCTTACTAAAAAATATTTTCGTAAAATTAATTAGTCCTTAATTCCTAAAAGATCAAAAAAGAACGCATATTCAAGAGCGATCTGCTTATATCGTTTAAATCGCCCGGAAGCGCCCCCATGCCCTGCTTCCATATCCGTTTCAAACAGAAGCAGGTTTTTATCTGTTTTATTTTCCCGAAGTTTGGCAACCCATTTCATCGGTTCAAAATATTGCACCTGGCTGTCATGAAGACCTGTTGTAACCAGAATATTCGGATAATCCTGACGCGTGATATTATCGTAAGGTGAATAGGATAAGATATAGTCATAATATTCTTTGATTTCAGGGTTACCCCATTCGTCATATTCATTAGTGGTTAGTGGTATACTGGTATCCAGCATTGTCGTTACCACATCAACAAAGGGAACATGTACCCCAACACCCAGATATAATTCTGGGGCCATATTAAGAACACTTCCCATCAACAGCCCGCCTGCACTACCCCCATTGGCATATATTTTCTTTTTATCCGCATAGCCCCTATTAATCAGTGCTTTGGTAACATCAATAAAATCAGTAAATGTATTTTTCTTGTTGAGCAATTTTCCGGACTCGTACCAGGGTCTGCCCAGCATCTGTCCTCCCCTGACATGGGCTATTGCGTATACGACACCCCGATCAAGAAGGCTTAGTCTGGTTGCACTAAAACTTGGCTCAATGGTGATACCATATGATCCATAGGCATACTGAAAGAGCGGATTGCTCCCATCCTTTGAAAATTTGGATTTTCTATAAACAAGCGAAACTGGAACTTTGACGCCATCCCGCGCTTCAATGAAAAGTCGTTCGCTGGTATAATTTTTCGGATCAAAATCCCCTAAAATCTTATCCTGTTTTAAAAGAACCCTCTTTCCGCTTTGCAGATCAAATTCATAAACGGTCAGCGGTGTGGTTAAGGAGCTATATGTCAGGCGAACATGAGTGCTGTCAAAATCCGGATTACTTGAAATATTGACATCGAAAACCGGATCATCAAATTGTAATTTCCTTATTTTTCCGTTTTCTAAATTTAAAACACATATTCGATTTTCACCATTTTCCTTTTCATGAAAAACAAGATCATTTTTAAAAACTGTAAAGTCTGAAATATAGACATTTTCCCTGTGAGCAACGACATTTTCCCATTTACTTTTATCGGCAGTATGATTTTTATGAACTTTCATAATCCGAAAGTTTCTGGCCTCATAATTCGTATAAATATAAAAATAATCCCCCATTTTATCGACGGTATATTCATGATTTTCTTCTAAGGGTAAGAAATGACTGAATTTTCCGTCCGGATTATCGGCCTCAAGTACGGAAACACCCGCACGGCTCGTGGTATTATGAAAAATAAAAAGCATGCTTTCGTCTTTTGATTTTCCAAGGAATGTATAGAAAATGAGGTTCTTCTCTTCATATACAAGAACATCCTCTTTCTGTTCCGTGCCCAGTTTATGACGATAGACTTTGTTGCCTAACAGGGTTTGTCTGTTTTTCTTAATATAGAAAACTGTCTTATTGTCATTTGCCCAGAATAACTGACCTGAGGTGCCCTTTAGTTTATCGACGAGCACTTCTCCCGTCTCAAGATTTTTGAACCGGATCGTATATATTCTTCGGCTTAAGGTGTCCGTTGAAAATGCCGCCACTTTATTATCAGCGCTTACATAATACCCACCGAGATTAAAATAACTGTATCCTTTGGCCATTTCATTGACATCAAACAAAATTTCTTCTGCTGCATTTTCTTCATCTTTCCATCTTACATGGACCGGGTATTCGTTTATTTCATCGAATTTTGACTGATACCAATAATTTCTGTGTCGCACAGGAACGGAACTATCATCTTTTTTTATTCGCCCAACAATTTCATCATATAACTTAGCCTGAAATCCCTCTGTATGAGCCATAACAGATTTCAGATAATCATTTTCCGCTTCAAGATGTGACAAAATTTCCGGGTCTTCACGATTATCATCGCGCATCCAGTAATAATTATCGACTCGTTCGTGTCCATGGACTTCCGTTTTGTGGGGGATTTTTTTGGCGACCGGAGCTGAAATCTTTTTGATCATAGTGTTTTTTAGTCTCTTAACATATTATTTTATAAGGCAGTTAATATAATTCCCTGAAAGCCTGCAAGTCATTTTAACTTATTCATTCAATTCCCGCATATAATTAATTTTCTGGAATAGGAAAAAGATTAAATTGTATTTTTCTGATCAAATTAGACAGGTAATTTCTTGCTCTATCTATTCATTATGTTAAAAACAATATGGAAGGGGAGAAATTATTTCTCCGTAATCTAAACCTCTGAAAGGAGTAGAGGATGTCAGATATCAAGCGGCCAACCTCGCCGCATCTGCAGGTATATTCATGGAGCCTTGAGATGGCACTGTCCATTCTCCATCGGGCAACCGGTGTTGCCCTTGGTGGTGGCGCTTTGCTGATAACATGGTGGGTTATTGCCATTGCAACAGGCCCGGATGCTTATGACCAGTTTCGCATGTTTATGAGTGGGATAATCGGGAAGACCATTTTATTTGGGTTTACATTCTCACTTATGCTGCATCTGTGTAATGGAATTCGCCATTTATTCTGGGATATGGGCAAAGGATTTGAGCTTGAAGATACACACCGTTCAAGCAAAATGGTCTTGTTTTCCAGCATCGTGCTGACGATCCTGTGCTGGGTCATCGGCTATCAAATGATATAGGGAGAGATAATATGAGCTTACGTTCCCCGCTTGGTAAAGTCCGCGGCCTTGGCTCTGCCAAAAACGGTACCCATCACTGGTGGATGCAGAAAGTAACCGCTGTCGCCCTGATCCCGTTGACGATCTGGTTTGTATCAAGTGTCGTACAAATGACACAGGCCAGTTATGAAGTGGTCATTAACTGGATGACTTCACCGATCGTCACGGTATTGATGACACTCTTTGTCGCAACTGGCATTTATCATTTAAAACTGGGGCTTCAGGTGGTTATTGAAGATTATATCCATTCGGAAGCAACAAAAATTGTGCTTCAGATGCTTGTTTCGTTTTGCTGCATTATCATTGGTACAGCCGCCGTATTTTCCATTTTAAAAATAGCGCTTTAAGGTTAAATCATAATGACAAAATCATATGAAATAGAAGATCACGCCTATGATGCCATCGTCGTCGGCGCCGGCGGAGCTGGCCTTCGCGCCGCTATGGGTATTGCTGAAAGCGGTCTTAAAACCGCCTGTATATCAAAAGTATTCCCGACACGGTCGCATACAGTCGCTGCGCAAGGCGGCATTGCCGCTTCACTTGGCAATATGGGGCCGGATAAATGGCAATGGCATATGTATGACACTGTAAAAGGATCAGACTGGCTTGGCGATCAGGACGCCATCGAATATATGGTACGTCAGGCACCGGAAGCTGTTTATGAACTGGAGCATTTCGGGGTTCCTTTCAGCCGTACGGAAGCTGGGCGTATATATCAGCGCCCCTTTGGTGGGATGACAACTGAATTTGGCGAAGGGCCGGCCGCGCAACGCACTTGTGCCGCCGCAGACCGAACAGGTCATGCCATGCTTCATTCGCTTTATCAGCAGTCGCTTAAATATGATACCGACTTTTATGTTGAATATTTTGCCATCGACCTGATTATGGAAAATGGTGAATGTCGCGGGGTTATTGCCCTTGATATGAACAGCGGCAAACTTCATCGTTTCCGGGCCCATTCAACAACCCTTGCAACAGGTGGATATGGACGGGCGTATTTCTCGGCAACATCTGCGCATACCTGCACCGGGGATGGTGGCGGTATGGTTCAACGTGCCGGATTACCGCTTCAGGATCTTGAATTTGTGCAATTCCATCCGACAGGTGTTTATGGTGCAGGGGTTCTGATTACCGAAGGGGCCCGTGGTGAAGGTGGATATCTGGTCAATTCGGAAGGGGAACGATTCATGGAACGCTATGCCCCGTCCTCAAAGGATCTGGCATCACTTGATGTGGTATCGCGCTCTATGTCATACGAAATTCGTGAAGGGCGCGGTGTAGGTGAACATAAGGATCATATTTATCTGCATCTTGATCATCTGGACGCAGCAATTCTGCATGAGCGTCTTCCCGGTATTTCGGAATCTGCGAAAATTTTTGCCGGTGTTGATGTGACAAAACAGCCAATTCCGGTTCTGCCGACTGTTCATTATAATATGGGCGGCATTCCAACCAATTATCATGGTGAGGTGTTAAACCCGTCCAAGAGCGATCCTGACCGGATTGTCCCCGGCCTAATGGCCATTGGCGAAGCGGCCTGCGTTTCGGTTCACGGTGCCAACAGGCTTGGATCAAATTCGCTAATTGACCTAGTTGTGTTTGGACGTGCGGCCGCAAAACGGGTTGCCGACGTGGTTACACCGGGCAAAGCCCATCCAACCCTCGCAGCGGACCATGCCGATATGGCGCTTTCCCGTCTTGATCGTCTGAGGCATGCGGACGGGGCTATTTCAACAGCGCAAATCCGCGATAAAATGCAGCGGACCATGCAAGGAAACTGTGCCGTATTCAGAACGGAAGAGGTTCTGGAAGAAGGAAAGCATAAAATTGACGACGTGGCAAAACTGCTTCCTGATATTAAAACCTTTGACCGTTCGCTGGTCTGGAACAGTGATCTGATTGAATCGCTTGAGCTTGAAAATCTGATGGCACAGGCCCAGATAACCATGCACTGCGCCGCCAACCGCAAGGAAAGCCGCGGTGCCCATATGCATGAGGATTATCCGGACCGTAATGATGATAAATGGATGAAGCACACGGTTGCAAAGCTTGAAAACGGCAAGGTTGATATCAGCTACCGTCCGGTTCATGATTATACGCTGACCGATGAAATTGACTATATTAAACCCAAACCACGTGTTTACTAAGTGGAGGATAAGACAAAATGGCTGAATTTAAACTTCCAAAAAACTCTACTTATAAAAAAGGCAAAACATGGCCCGCCGAGGAAGGTGCCACACGCATCAAGCGGTTCAATATTTATCGCTGGAACGAGGATGATGGGGAAAACCCGCGCATCGACACCTATGAAATCGATCTGGATAAGTGCGGGCCGATGGTGCTTGATGCGCTGATTAAAATTAAAAATGAAATTGACCCGACCCTGACATTCAGACGGTCATGCCGCGAGGGGGTCTGTGGCTCCTGCGCCATGAATATCGGCGGTAAAAACACCCTTGCCTGTACTATTGATATCGCGGCATACAAAGGGGATGTGAATATCTTCCCGCTGCCGCATATGAATGTGGTAAAGGATCTGGTGCCGGATCTGACCAATTTCTATGCGCAATATGCATCAATCAAGCCATGGATGCAGACCCAGACACCAACACCAAGCGGCACTGAACGGCTGCAAAGCCCGAAAGACCGGGAAAAACTGGACGGGCTTTATGAATGTGTGCTTTGTGCCTGCTGTTCAACCAGCTGTCCAAGTTACTGGTGGAACAGTGACCGTTATCTGGGCCCGGCCGTGCTGCTGCAAGCCTATCGCTGGCTTATCGACAGCCGTGATGAGAATACCGGTGAGCGCCTTGATAATCTTGAAGACCCGTTCCGGCTTTATCGCTGTCATACCATTATGAACTGCACCAACACATGCCCCAAAGGCCTTAACCCGGCCAAGGCGATTGCAGAAATTAAGAAAATGATGGTGGAAAGACAGGGGTAATTCAAAATTTCCAAAAGAAAAGGCCAGCTCGTGAGCTGGCCTTTTTTTGTTGGTCTATATTTAAATTCAGCCTTTTTTCAGATAATCGCGGCACAAAACTTCTGCAATCTGAACGGCGTTTAGTGCCGCGCCTTTCAGCAGGTTATCAGACACACACCAGAGATTAAGGCCGTGTTTCACGGTGTCATCCTTGCGGATACGGCTGACATAGGTCGCAAATTCACCCGCTGCATCAATCGGTGTGATATAGCCACCGTCTTCACGTTTATCAACGACCATGATACCCGGTGCTTCACGCAGGATTTCACGGGCGCGTTTCACGGTCATTTCACGTTCAAATTCAAGGTTGATGCTTTCACTGTGACTTAAGAAAACAGGAACCCGCACACAGGTTGCGGTCACGCTGATATCCGGGTCAAGAATTTTGCCGGTTTCCACAACCATTTTCCATTCTTCCTTTGTTGACCCGTCTTCCATAAACACATCAATATGCGGAATGACGTTAAAAGCAATCTGTTTCGGATAAACGTTCATTTCCACAGGATCATTGACAAAAATAGCCCGGGTCTGGGTCCAGAGCTCTTCCATCGCCGCCTTGCCGCTGCCGGAGACGGACTGATAGGTTGAAACCACACAGCGTTTGATTTTTGCCGCATCATGAAGCGGTTTTAAGGCCACCACCATCTGTGCGGTAGAGCAGTTTGGATTGGCAATAATATTTTTCTTTGTATATCCCTTAATCGCATGGGCATTTACCTCTGGTACGATCAGCGGCACATCAGGATCCATCCTGAAATATGAGCTGTTATCGATCACAATACAGCCTGTTTTACCGATTTTTTCTCCCCATTTTTTGGAAATAGCGCCGCCCGCTGACATAAGGGCAATGTCCGTGCCCTTAAAATCATAATCATCAAGACATTTGCACTTAATCGTCTTGTCCCCGAAGGTCACTTCCTGACCGATCGATTTACGTGACGCAAGAGCCACAACTTCTGAAACGGGGAATTGGCGTTCATGCAGTATATTCAGCATTTCGCGGCCAACGTTGCCGGTCGCTCCTACGACGGCGACTTTATAGGACATTAGTTTCTCCAGTATTTATTAATTTATTTTAGGGTTTAGTTGCTTAATTTTTCCATGGCAGCGACAATATGGCTGCCCATTTCACCTGTTGAGACAAGCGTCATTCCAGGCTGGTTAATATCGGCCGTTCGAATGTTATTCGCCAGAACCGCGTTCACCGCATTTTCAATTAAATCTGCTGCTGCCGGCTCATCAAATGTATAACGAAGCGCCATGGCAAAGCTGAGAATGGTGGCGATCGGGTTTGCAATCCCCTTACCGGCAATATCCGGTGCGCTGCCATGCACGGGTTCATAAAGGGCACCTTTGCCCGCCTCGCCCAAACTGGCGGAAGGAAGCATTCCGAGGGAACCGGTCAGCATAGCGGCAATATCACTGAGCATATCACCAAAAAGATTGTCGGTCAGGATAACATCAAACTGCTTTGGTGTGCGGACAAGCTGCATGGCGCAGTTGTCGGCATACATATGTTCAAGTTTCACATCCGGATAATCCTTGGCAATGACATTTACTTCTTCGCGCCACAGCAGGCCACTTTCCATCACATTGGCTTTTTCAACGGATGTCACATGGCTTTTTCTTTTCCGGGCAAGATCAAATGCCACATGGGCTACCCGGTGAATTTCATATGTTTCATATACTTGCGTGTTTACACCACGGCGCTGACCATTGGAAAGTTCGGTAATGCCACGCGGCTCACCGAAATAAACACCGCCGGTCAGTTCACGGACGATCATAATATCAAGGCCGCTGACCAGTTCCGGTTTCAGGCTGGAGGCATCAACCAGCGGTTCAAAACACATTGCCGGGCGCAGATTGGCAAAAAGATTAAGTTCTTTCCGCAATTTTAAAAGACCCGCTTCCGGGCGTTTGTCATAGGCAACACCGTCCCATTTGGGGCCACCGACGGCACCGAACATAACGGCGTCAACCTGTTTTGCTTTTTCAAGGGTATGATCCGCCAGTGATGTGCCATATTCGTCATATGCGCGGCCGCCAACATGATCTTCGGAAAGGTCAAATTTTATGTTTTTATTTTCTTCAAGCCAGGTGACAATCTTTTTAACCTCTGTCATGGCTTCCGGACCAATGCCATCCCCTGGCAATATTAACATACTGTGTGTTTTGCTCATTTTACTTCTCTTATCTTTGACTATAAAGCCATGGTTGCTGGGCTTTTTGTTTTGCTTCAAAGGCCGCTATTTTATCGCCTTTGACCATGGTCAGGCCGATATCATCAAGTCCGTTGATCAGGCAGTGCTGACGGAAGCTGTCCACTTCAAATTTTACCACCTGCCCGTCAGGACGGGTAATTTCCAGATTTTCAAGATCAATGGTAAAGACGGCATTGGCGCCATGCTCGGCATCCTTCATCATCTCGTCAACGATTTCTTCAGGAAGCGCAATTGGCAGCAGGCCATTTTTAAAACAGTTGCCATGAAATATATCGGCAAAGCTTGGAGCAATAATGGCTTTAATGCCAAAATCCTTTAAAGCCCAGGGCGCGTGTTCACGGCTGGAACCACAGCCGAAATTTTCCCCGGCAATAAGGATTTCAGCATTTCGGTAAGCTGGCTTATTCAGAACGAAATCAGCTCGTTCAGACCCATCATCATTATAACGGATATTTGAAAAGGCATATTTTCCAAGTCCTGTCCGCTCAATGGTCCGCAGGTGTTTTTGCGGAATGATCATGTCTGTATCTACATTGGTTATGGGAAGCGGGGCAGCAACCGCGCGGATTTTTGTAAATTTATCCATGTCTTATAGCTCCCTGATATCAGTTAAATGGCCGGTAATCGCAGCGGCAGCAGCCATTGCCGGGCTAACCAGATGGGTGCGGCTCTTCGGGCCCTGACGCCCTTCAAAATTACGATTTGACGTTGACGCACAGCGCTGACCCGGCAGCAGTTTATCCGCATTCATCGCCAGACACATTGAACATCCCGGCTCCCGCCAGTCAAAGCCGGCATCGATAAATACCTTATCCAGCCCTTCCTGTTCCGCCTGAAGCTTGACAAGCCCACTTCCCGGTACGATTAGTCCTTCAACAGACGGGTTTATTTTGCGACCGCGAACCACTTCAGCAACGGCACGCATATCTTCAATTCGGCCATTGGTGCATGACCCTATGAAGACCTTATCCACTTTTATATCGGTTAGTCTGGTTCCCGGCTCCAGCCCCATATAGGCAAGGGCCCGTTCAATGGATGCCTTTTTATCAGGATCATGCGCATCTGCCGGATTTGGAATAATACCGGTAATGGGCAGAACGTCTTCAGGGCTGGTTCCCCAGGTTACCTGTGGCACGATATCGGCGGCATCAATAAAGACTTCCTTGTCATATTTTGCTCCCTCATCCGATTTCAGACTGTTCCAGTACGTCATGGCCATTTCAAATTCAGCCCCTTTGGGTGCTTTGGGCCTTCCTTTGATATAGTCATATGTTTTCTGGTCTGGGGCGATCAGACCAGCACGCGCACCACCCTCAATCGACATGTTGCAGACGGTCATCCGCCCTTCCATAGATAAGTCACGGAATACGGAGCCGGTAAATTCAATAACTGAACCGGTCCCGCCCGCAGTGCCGATTTTTCCAATGATTGCCAGTGCGACATCCTTCGCGGTAACACCAAGACCCAGTTTGCCGCTAACATCAATGCGAAGGTTTTTTGATCTTTTCAGTATCAGGGTTTGTGTCGCCATCACATGCTCAACTTCGGAGGTGCCAATCCCAAAGGCCAAAGCCCCAAATGCCCCATGGGTTGATGTGTGACTGTCACCGCAAACGATTGTGGTCCCGGGCAATGTAAAACCCTGTTCAGGGCCGACAATATGAACAATACCCTGACGGGCGTCCATCATCGGGATATAATCAACGCCAAATTCTTTTGCATTTCGCTCCAGCGCATCAAGTTGATTTTTGCTTTCTATACTGTCGATACGTGTTTCACGGTCAGCCGTTGTTGGTACATTATGATCAGGAACGGCCAGGATTGTTTCAACCCGGCGCAGACCACGACCTGCCAGTCTAAGCCCTTCAAAGGCCTGCGGACTTGTTACTTCATGAATAATATGGCGGTCGATATAAAGTAGGCTATTGCCACTTTGCTGTTCCTCAACAACGTGAGCATCCCAAATTTTATCATATAATGTACGCGGATTTGTCATTGCTCTTCCTGTTTTTCCTAATTCCAAACACAAAAAATGAGGCTCCGTTTCCCGAGCCTCATTTTGCCAGAGGCTCTTAAAATGAAGCCTCGAAATTATAAAGACGGTCAGGTCTTAATTCGCAGACTTCTTATGCCAATCCGTTTTTTCAGCAATACGGGCTTTTTTACCACGAAGGCCACGAAGATAGTATAGTTTAGCGCGACGGACTCGTCCGCGGCGAATCACTTCAATACTTGCCACATTCGGTGAATAAAGTGGGAATACACGTTCTACACCTTCACCGTAAGAAATCTTACGCACTGTAAATGAACTATTCAGCGCACGGTTAGAGCGTGCAATACAAAGGCCTTCATACGCCTGAATACGTTCGTTTGTGCCTTCTACAACTTTTACGTTGACCTTAATAGTATCACCAGGGGCAAACTCAGGAATTGTTTTGCCTTCTGTCAGCTGAGCCATTTGCTCTTTTTCTAATTTTTCAATGATATTCATAACTTTTATCCTTATACGGCGGCTCTTTTAAACAAGTTTGAACCATAATTCAACATCAATCATCACTTTTCTTATGCTTAAGTGCATTTTTTTGATGACTATATTCCTTCCACAGGTCGGGGCGCCTTTCCTTTGTCAGTTTCTCCGAAGCTTCCTGACGCCATTTCCTTATATTCTCATGATGTCCTGACATCAGAACATCGGGTATTTCCAGTCCTTCCCAGCTTTGTGGTCTGGTATATTGCGGATATTCAAGCAATCCACTACTAAAACTTTCCTCAAGTAGTGTATCCGGCTCACCGATCACACCGGGAATAAGCCGCACCACCGCATCAATCAGCATCAGCGCCGCTATTTCTCCGCCGGATAACACAAAATCTCCCAAGGATATTTCCCTGATTTTACGTTTTTCCAGCACCCGCTCATCAAGTCCTTCAAACCGGCCACAGATAAGCGTTATTCCTTTCTTACTGGCAAATTCATGAACCATTTTCTGATCAAGTCGTTTGCCACGTGGGGACAAATATATGAGCGGCCAGTCATCGTCTGTTACGCCTTTCGGCCTTTTGTTCTGTGCCGTATCAATGGCTCGGCCCATAACATCCGCTCTCATCACCATTCCGGGACCACCCCCCGAGGGGGTATCATCCACATTTCGGTGCTTGTCCAGGGCATGGTCGCGAATTTGCATCACGTCCAGTGCCCATAAATTATTTTCCAGCGCTTTACCCGCCAGAGAAAAACCAAGAGGTCCGGGAAACATTTCGGGAAAGAGGGTCAGAATTTGAGCCTGCCACATTTTTCTATTCCCTTTTATCAGTTTCCGTATCTTCCGGCCCGTCGTTAAAAGCATCCCGGTCTATCACCAGAAACCCTTCTTCAAGGTTTACCTCTGGCACCACTTCATTGGAAAAAGGATACATACGTTTCCCTTTTTCCGTCGTGAGCTTTACCTCAATAATATCACCTGCACCGAAGTTAAAAACCCCATCGACCTGTCCAAACTGGTTTCCATTCTGATCTTTGGCGGTAAGGCCAATCAGATCTTCAAAATAGAAATCCCCGTCTTCCTTAATTTCAGGAAGTGCTGAGCGGTCAATGTAAAGCTCTGCCCCCTTAAGGGTTTCTGCAAGATTGCGGTCGTTCACGCCTTTAAGTTTAGCCGCAACTCCGCCCTTAACCTGATGAAGAATTTTAACATCAAATTTTTGCCCTTGCGGAAATTCACGCCCGACCAGAGTTACCGGCCCATAGTCGGAAATGGAATTTAAATCTTCGGTAAATACCTTGATCCGCACTGCCCCATGAATTCCAGCCGCACCAAATATTGCCCCGATACAAATCATATCAGTACGCTTTTCGGCTAGGCTATGGTTTTCGGCCAGTGCGTTCATAAATTTATGCTTCTTCTTTTTTCTCTTCTTCTGCAGGCGCTTCTTCAGCAGCAACTTCCTCAGCCGGAGTTTCCTCGGCTGGTGCTTCTTCTGCTACTGCTTCCTCTGCTGGTGCTTCTTCAACAGGAGCTGCTTCTGCGGCAGCTGCAGTGGCTTCTGCTTCTGCGGCGGCTTCAGCAGCTGCGGCAGCTTTTTCTTTTTGTTCTTCAATACGCTCAAGAGCTTTTGCCCCTGGCTTTCCTTTATTGGGATTATTGCGGGCTTCACGCTTCAGAACGCCTGCGGCATCAAGAAAACGGGCAACACGGTCTGTCGGTTTTGCACCCTGGCCTAGCCAGAACTCAATACGTTCAACATCAAGTTTGATCCGGTCTTGATGATCTTTAGGAAGAAGTGGGTTATGAGTACCCACTTTTTCAATATATTTACCATCACGCGGTGAACGCGAATCTGCTACGACCACACGGTAGTAAGGACGTTTTTTAGCACCACCACGTGCCAGTCTTATTTTTACAGCCATTTAATTTTCCTCTAGCTTATTTTAATTCATTTAAATCATTTTAGATGATCTGCTTACTTGGGAAGCAAACCTTCCATTCCGGGGGGCAATGAACCGGGCAGCGGCAAGCGCCCCCCTCTTTTGCCTAATTTCTTCATCATTGTTGCCATCTGCTTCTGCATTTTCATCAGTTTATTGACTTCCTGCACTGATACGCCCGCACCGGCAGCCACACGTTTTTTACGTGACGCGTTCATTAAATTGGGGTGTGCCCGTTCTTTTGGGGTCATGCTGTTGATGATTGCTTCCTGTCTGAGCAGCAGTTTATCGTCAATCTTGGCGGCCGCCATTTGTTTCTGCATTTTGCCAAGACCCGGAAGCATACCTAGAATACTTCCCATACCGCCAATTTTTTTCATCTGCTGAAGCTGGGAACGAAGATCATCAAAATCAAACATACCCTTCTTCATTTTTTTCATCATGCGCTCGGCTTCTTCAGCCTCAATAGTTTCCGCCGCTTTTTCAACCAACGAAACCACATCACCCATTCCAAGGATTCGGGAAGCAACCCTTTCAGGATGAAATTCCTCCAGATCGTCAATTTTTTCACCGACACCAACCAGCTTAATTGGTTTGCCGGTAACGGCCCGCATACTGAGTGCAGCACCACCACGCCCATCACCGTCCATACGGGTAAGAACCACGCCGGTTATGCCGATTTGATCACCAAACTTTTCCGCCACATTGACTGCGTCCTGACCGGTGAGCGCATCAACAACAAGAAGTGTTTCATGGGGGCCAACAGCATTTCTCACAGCCACGACTTCGGCCATTAGCGCCTGATCAACATGGAGACGCCCTGCTGTATCAAGCATGACAACATCAAAGCCCTGTAATCTGGCAGAGGTCAGTGCCCGTTTGGCAATATCAACCGGCATCTGTCCCGGGATAATCGGGAGGGTTGGCACGCCAATTTGCTTACCCAAAATTTCAAGTTGTTCCATCGCTGCCGGGCGCTGAACGTCCAATGAAGCCATTAAAACTTTTTTACGTTCTTTTTCTTTAAGCCGTTTGGCAATTTTTGCAGTTGTTGTGGTCTTACCTGACCCCTGTAATCCCACCATAAGAACCGGAACAGGGGCCGGCGCATTTAAATCAATGGTTTTTGCATCTCCGCCCAGCATTTGGACCATCTGGTCATTAACGATCTTTACAACCATCTGAGCGGGGGTCACTGACTTTACAACTTCCTGCCCCACTGCTGCCGATTTGACTTTTGAAATGAAATCTTTGACAACTGGTAAGGCAACATCCGCTTCAAGAAGAGCAAGACGGACTTCACGCATTGCTTCATCTACATGGCTCTCACTTAATGCGCCGCGCTTTTTTAGCTTGTCAAAAATACTGCCTAGTTTATCGCTTAAGCTATCGAACATTATATTCTCAATTCCGTTGCCTCATTTTCGCCCGAAGATTTTTACATAACAAAAATACACCAGTGGGCGAACCTTCGCTGACTGGTGGGTATCCTTGGACACAATATTATGTTTCATCCATCGGGAATGGGCGGAAAATATGGGCAAATGGCTTAAGAGTCAAGTTCTTGTTTACGCATTCCATAAAAAATGTAATATATTTCCTTTAAATTAATCAATTATCACTATTGGACCATTAGCGAATGACCCTTATCCGGATTAAATTTTTTTTCAGTATACTGATTATTTCTACCCTGTCTCTTTTTGGCGTACAGGCACAGGCAGGTGTCGATGGAAGCCCTTTTGAAGGCCTATATGTTGGTTTTGTTACAAGCAAATCCACTTTTTCATCAACCGCGACCCATCGTGATGCAGGGATAGCGGAAACACCCAGCGTTTTTAATGGCATTACTTCTGCAAAATCAAAAAACAGTTATGGGGGCGGAATTATAGGCGGATACGGCCTGAATTATGGAATTTTTTATACTGGAGCCGAAGCAGCCTTTATCATTGATAAAGGGAGCACTACATATAGCGACGGTACAACCAGCATCAGATTTTATAAAAGCAACACCTTAGATATTAACCTTCGTGGAGGTGTTACACTTTCAGATAAAGCCCTGCTATTCGGCCTGATAGGATATACAGGCGTTAATCTCAAATCAAAGGGTACAAATGGACAGACCGATCGAGATAATCTTGATTACAATAAACGGGTAACCGGCATACAGTATGGGGGCGGTGTTGAGCTGGCCTTCATGGAAAATATAGCGATCAGAGCTGAATACACGCGCGCTCACATCAATGACGCCGTCTATCTTGACGGATCCGATGAATTTACTTTCAAACCTAAAACGTCACGCATAATGCTAAGCATCGTTTTACATATGTATTAAATTCATACAGTTATTCATAACAAAGGGATTTAAGGGGAGATGAGTAAAATCGGTACGCGAAATTTTAACATGCTTATGGGCATGGTGCTTTTTACGATTATGATTTTATTGCCTGCCCCTGCCAGAATGAGTGCAAGTGCCTGGAATGTGGCAGCTGTCACCGTTTTACTTGCTTACTGGTGGTCATCGGAAGCCCTGCCCGTGCCAATTACTTCATTATTACCAATCGTTTTGTTTCCAGCCCTTGGGGTTACGTCAATTGGAGAGGCCACAGCCCCTTATGCAGCACCAACAATATTTTTGCTTATGGGTGGATTTATCATGGCAACAGGGCTTGCTAGGTGGAACCTCCATCGGCGTATTGCCTTGATGGTTCTGGTCAGAGTCGGTAATAACCCAATAGCCTTAATCGGCGGTTTTATGACTGTAACCGCCATGATTTCCATGTGGATCAGCAATACAGCCAGCACATTGATGATGCTTCCGATTGCTTTATCCCTTGCCGGTGAGATTATAAAAGAAAAAAGTGAGAAAAATGCAGGATTCATTCTTTGCTTGGTTCTGGGCATAGCTTACGGTGCAAATATTGGCGGCTTTGGCACACCGATCGGCACCCCCCCAAACCTTCTGGTCATTGCCTTCATGAAGGAAAATTATGGCATTGATGTGAGTTTCCTCTCCTGGATGCTGTTTGGTGTCCCCGCAACACTCGTGATGCTGCCTATCGCCTGTTTTGTTCTGACCCGTTGGGCATTTCCATTTGAATTAGATCAAAATTCTGTTGCTCAGGATTTACTTCATCAGGAGCTAAATGAAATGGGCCCTATGTCGACGCCTGAAAAAAGAATGGCTTTTACATTTGCCTTCATTGCTGCTTTGTGGATTTTCAGAACACCTATTCAGAATAATCTGGACATGATGCTTTGGCTGAGTGACGCATTAATCTCTATCTTTGGAGCGATGATCATGTTTATGATTCCCGCCGGCTGTAAAGATGAAAAGCATGCCACTCTACTCAACTGGAAAACGGCTGATACAATTCCATGGGGTGTGCTTTTATTGTTTGGCGGTGGATTAAGCCTTGCTGCGGCTGTCAAATCAAGCGGTCTTGCCGTCTGGATCGGCAATGAACTCGGCGCCATTGGCACTTTTGATCTTATATTCATTATTTTTATTCTGGTTTCACTTGTGGTCTTTCTTACCGAGCTGACCAGCAACACGGCAACAACAGCAACCCTTCTTCCCATTCTCGGCGCCCTTGCTGTGGCAACGGGACTAGACCCGATGATCCTTTTCGTTCCCGTGGCTATATCGGCCAGTTGTGCTTTTATGTTACCCGTAGCGACAGCGCCCAACGCCGTTATATATGCCAGTGGGGAAATAACTATACCGCAAATGGCCTATGCCGGCTTCAGAGTAAATTTGTTTGCGATTGTTGCAATTACCAGCCTCAGCTATTTTCTGGTACCGATTATTTTTGGCTAAATTTACTGGACTTTTAACAGAATCAGTCCATATAGATCACTATGAGCGAGAAAAAAGCAAAAGTCGTTACATTCGGCTGCCGATTAAATACATATGAATCTGAAATTATCAGAAAGCATGCTGATGAAGCAGGGCTAACGGATGCTGTTATTTTTAATACCTGTGCTGTTACCGCAGAAGCTACAAGGCAGGCCAAACAGGCCATCAGACGAGCCCGCCGCAAAAACCCGGATGCCAATATTATCGTCACCGGCTGTGCGGCACAGATTGACCCTAAACAATTTTCCGAAATGGAAGAAGTAAATCAGATCCTTGGCAATGAGGAAAAACTGACCGCCCGTAGTTATCAGGACTTTGGCATTGCAAAGTCCGAGCGCATTTCGGTCAATGATATTATGTCAGTCAGGAAAACGGCTCCTCATCTGATAGAAGGCTTTGTAGAGCGCTCCCGCGCTTTCGTACAGGTCCAAAACGGATGTAATCACCGCTGTACTTTTTGTATCATTCCTTATGGCCGTGGTAATAGCCGCTCGGTCCCTGCTGGTGAAGTGGTCAGCCAGATTCAGCAGCTGGTGGATAACGGTTATAAAGAAGTGATTATTACCGGAGTTGATATTACGTCATACGGTCCGGATTTGCCGGGAAATCCGACACTTGGGAAATTATGCCAGAAAATACTTAAAAATGTGCCGGATCTTGAACGGCTCAGATTAAGTTCAATTGACTCAATAGAAACCGATGAAGCGCTGTTTGACATAATTACAAGAGAGTCACGGATGATGCCACATCTTCATTTATCGCTTCAATCCGGTGATAATATGATCCTTAAAAGAATGAAAAGGCGTCATAGTCGGGAGGATTCCATTGAGTTTTGTAACGCTGTCCTAAAAGCCCGTCCAGACGTTGTTTTTGGAGCAGATATCATTGCCGGATTTCCGACCGAAACAGAAGAAATGTTTGAAAATTCAATGGCTCTGGTAGAGGATTGCAACCTGACATATTTGCACGTCTTCCCTTATTCGGAACGCGAAGGCACCCCAGCCGCAAAAATGCCACAGCTTGACCGAACTATCAGAAAAGAACGTGCGGCAAGACTTAGAAAACTTGGGGAAGCAAAGGTTGATGAATATTTAAAAAAATCAGTTGGACGTCAGGTCAGCATTCTAATTGAGAAAAATATAAAAGGTGAAAATGCGGCCATAGGCCATACAGAACATTTTGCCCCTGCTAAAATAACCGGAAGTCATAAAGTGGGACATATTGCAAAGGCCATAGTGACAGGCTATCAAGATGGACTACTTAACGCGGAAGTAATAAATGACTGAAACAGAAAAAAAACTGGGATGGTTCGGCCGCCTCAAACAGGGACTAAAAAAAAGCTCCACAGCCCTGACCGAGGGCATTACAAATATTTTCACCAAAAAACGGCTTGATGCTTCAACATTGGAAGAGCTGGAAGACCTGCTGATTATGTCTGATCTTGGCGTCGCTGTCAGCGCCCGGGTTTGCGAACGGCTATCCAAAAACAAATTTGACAAGCAAATCAGCGCAGAAGAAGTACAAGTCGCCTTGGCAGAGGAGATCGGTGAAATCATGCAGGATGTGGCGAAGCCCCTTATCGTCAGCGGTGAGCATAAGCCCCATGTCATTCTTATGGTTGGTGTTAATGGCGCAGGGAAGACGACGACAATCGGCAAGCTGGCCAAACAGTTTAAAAATCAGGGAAAATCAGTGATGTTGGCCGCTGGCGATACCTTTCGCGCCGCGGCAATCGAACAGCTTCAAATCTGGGGGCAGCGCAATGACGTGCCCGTGGTCAGCGGCAAGGAAGGGTGCGACGCAGCCGGGCTTGCCTATGATGCCTTAAGGCGTGCGCAGGAAACAAATACCGATATTTTAATGATCGATACGGCAGGCAGACTACAGAATAAAAGCCATCTTATGGATGAGCTTAAAAAAATTATTCGGGTCATTAAAAAATTTGATGAAACAGCACCACATGATACGGTTCTCATCCTTGATGCGACAACCGGCCAGAACGCCGTAATGCAGACAGAGGTTTTCCGCGAAATGGCAGGGATCAGCGGCATTATCATGACAAAACTTGATGGGACAGCCCGTGGCGGCGTACTTGTCGCCTGCGCAGAAAAATTTAAATTGCCCATCCACGCCATTGGCGTTGGTGAAACAATTGATGACCTTCAGCCGTTTGATGCAGGAGATTTTTCAAAAATGCTTGTTGGTGTAGACGTAAGGTAAAAGGAAAGTGTGGAATGAACCAGATTATAAAATTACTCATTGAAATCGGACCTATCGTAGTCTTTTTCTATGCCAATGGGGCCTATTCTGATGCTGACGGCGCTGGCGGAATTATTCCGGCCACTAAAATATTCATGGTTGCCATGGTCATTTCCATGATTTTCTCAAAAATCATTTTTAAAAAAATTGCTGTCATGCTCTGGGTATCAGCAGCACTTGTTGCCGTTTTCGGCGGACTGACAATATATTTTGATAATGAAATATTTATAAAAGTAAAACCAACCATCCTTTATGGCCTGTTTGCTGCAACTTTACTTGGTGGTTACGCCTTTGGAAAACCGTTCATTAAAAATCTTATGGAAGCAGGATTTCCACCGATTGAGGAAATTGCCTGGATGAAAATGAGCCGCAACTGGGGACTGTTTTTTGTAGGCTGTGCGGTTTTAAATGAAATTTTATGGCGAAACCTTAGCAATGCAGACTGGATTGCCACAAAAATCTGGGTCTTTATACCGCTGAGTTTTATTTTCGCCCTGGCACAAATGCCCATCGTCATGAAATATCAACTTGATGAAGATGACGAAAAAGAAGATTAAATTCTGATATCTATAATTTGGCCGAGCTTTTCAAAAGCAGGTTGATTATTCACTTTTTGAGCCGGAAAGAAATTTTCCCGGTGATTTAAATTTGTTTTATTTTGCCCTTCATTGTCAACTTCATCACCATTTTGCAGTTTTCTCAAATTTCTAAGGCGAATATCGTCCTGAATTTTTTTGAGGGCATCCCGATTCTGCTGAATGAGAGCTTCCCGTTCATTCTGCCGCGCTGTAATTCGGCCTTCACGGCTTTCAGTAAGCTTCTTTTCCTGAAATTCCTCGCGCTGAGTCTGTTGCTGTTGCTTTGAAGCATCAAGCAGCGAATTTAAAGAGACAAGTGTTTGTGACTGCGAACCAATTTTCATAACATTAACCAACATTAAAAGCCCACTTACCTTCTTGATAAGCGGATTTCAGACTTTCTGCCTGTATGGATAATGTCTCTATTCTGCGACGTGAAGCTGATTCTAACGCAAATTGGTTAATTTTTCCAGTTCTTTTTGCAAGGCGCCTTTTTGATCATCCGGTGCATTTTCAATTGCGCTCTTCATGGCGGCAATTGCATCATCTTTCTGACCGAGAACTGTATAAGCTCTGGATAATCGCAACCAGCCTTCAATATTCTCCGGATTTTCCTGTTGTTTTTCAGCTAGCTGGTTGACCATCTGACGGATAAATTCCTGTTGTTCACTTTCATCCATATTGCTAATGGCTTCTGCCTGTTCCGAACTTATGGCCGGCGCTTTTGTTTCCGGAAGTCCTTGCGCTATCCCCAATTCCTTTTCAGCACGGCCAATCCACAAATCAACCAATGATTTCAGTGGATTATTCGCGTCCAGACTATTGCTGATTTTAACCCATTCACTATGGGCGGTTTCAACATCGCCTGCCTGAAAATCGGCAAGTGCCAGATAATATTGCGGGCCCGGATGATCCGGTTTTATTTTTGCCGCTTTATTGAGAATTACAAGTGCCGCCGGCGTTACTCTTTCCTGTGCAGCTACAATCAGGCTTTCGGCATACATCAGCAGTAAATCAAAATTATCCGGATCAAGTAAGTGTGCCTGGTAAAGGTCTTCGGACGCTTCCTGAAAATTTCCAAGGCTCATTTCAAGCCGGGCCAAATACACCAGCCCGCGAGCATCCGGCGGATGTTTGGCCAGTGTCTCGACCAATTGGGCTTTTAATTTTTCTGTCTTTTCTATTTCTTCTGCCTGTTCCTTTTCGGTACGGTCTTTAGTCACCTGTCTAATTGGATAATCCGGCATTCCCGGCGTTCCAACTTTCCAGTAAAACAATCCCGACAAAATGAACACGGCTATGATTGAACCTGCAATGGTCCAGTTCGGCATTTCATATTTAATTAGCTTATTTTCATGATCTGCCGCTTTTAATATTCGTCTTTCAATTTCAATGCGTGATCTTTTTGCCTCTTCTTCACTGACAAGCCCGCGACTGAGGTCATTTTCAAGTTCATCCAGCTGTGCTTTATAAACATCTATATCCGGTTTACCCGCCATTTCGTCAGCCCGGTTCTTAAAATAGGGTAACAAAATAATTGATAGGGCAATTGCAGCAAATAGGATCAGCAGAATTAAATACATTATTTTTCTGCCCCCTTATTCAGGAGTGACTTTAATCGCCGCTCTTCATCAGGCGTGAGGGGAGCGACCTCCCCCAAAGGCTTACGATTTTTATAATTTCTGTAAATAATATAAAAACCCATGAGCAATAAAAGGATCGGTGAAAACCATAAAATTATCGTGGCCCCTTCAAATGGTGGTTTCAACAAGACCCAGTCGCCATACCGTGCAGTCATAAAAGCAAGGACCTGTTCATCCGTATCCCCCAGAGTGATGCGCTCTCTTACTATATTTCTTAAATCTTTGGCAAGGTCCGCACCACTGTCAACAATCGACTCGTTCTGACACACTAGGCACCTTAATTGCTTCATGATTGCCTGCGCACGGGCTTCCTGCGCCGGATCTTTCAGCGGCATTTCATCAACACCAATCGCATAGGCAGAAAGCGAAAGGCCAATAAATAAGAATAAACTGATCAACCCTCTCATTTGTCGACACTTTCAATGATTGGAATCACTTTGTCTTCAAAATCCATTTCCTGAATAGGTCCTGCATGCTTATAGCGGATAATGCCGTTTTTAATAACGTAAGTTTCCGGCACGCCATATACGCCAAAATCAATGGCAACACGGCCTTTATCATCCGCCGCCAGTTTATAATATGGATTTCCGCGATCCTTTATAAATCCGTTTGTATCCCAGGACTTATCCTTGTAAGCGACGCCATAAATTTTATAGCCGCGTTTTTTTAGCTCCATTAGAAACGGATGTTCCACATAACAGGGCGCACACCAGGACGCGAAGAAATTGACCAGAACAACCCCGTCTTCGGCCGCCAGATCAGCAGAAGAAAAGCCCCCCTCACCATCGCCAACAGCTGGCAATGCAAATTCTGGGACCGGATCATTGATAAGTACAGATGGGATATTGCTGGGGTTAAGGCTTAACCCAACATAAAGCGCAATTGCAATGGCGCAGAAAATGGCGAGCGGGATAAATTTATTCATCTCTCACCTTTCTCGTCACCGCACCCAATCTGAACCGTCGGTCGCTCAGCGAAATCAGACCACCAATAACCATGATGGCGACACCCCCCCATAACCAGATTTGAAGCGGTTTATAATAAAGACGCACGGCCCACTGGTCATAGGTTTTGTTGTTGGCTTCGCCGATCACCACAAAAAGATCCCCCATAAATGTGCTGTAAATCGCCGCTTCCGTGGTTGGCATAGGTGGGGCAAAATATGTGCGCGCCTCCGGTTCCAATGTCGTGATTTCTTTTCCATTCTTGCTGACATCAAAGGAGGCACGAACCGCTGAATAATTGGGACCGGATACGCCATCTGTGCTGTTAAACTTAACTTCATAGCCGCCAATTTCCTGACTGTCACCGTAAGTCATTATGCTCTGGTCTTCCGTTCCCCAGAAGGCACTGCCCGCCATGCCGATCACAACAATGCCCATGCCCAGATGGCCAAGGCTCATACCGACCGATGCTCGTGGCTGCCTTAATATGCGTTTCATTGCGTCAGATTTGAAGAGTTTAACCCGTTCCGCCCACTCGTATAAAGTGCTGAGAAACACCCAAAGACCCAGCCCAAGCCATACGGCGGCCATCATGTCACCACCGCCGGCAATATAAAAGAGTGCAAGGGAAGCAACAAGTGCTGCGGCAAAAATGAATTTAAGCCGGGATGCCAGACCCATAAGATCGGCCCGTTTCCAGTTGGTTGAAGGGCCAAGCCCCATAACCAAAAGCAAAGGGATCATCAGAAAGCCAAAAGCAAGATTAAAAAAAGGTGGCCCAACCGTAATTTTATCGCCCGTCAGCGCATCACGCAGCAACGGGTATAAAGTTCCAAACAAAACCACAAGCGCCGCCACCGACAGCAGGAGGTTATTGACAACCAGCATACTTTCCCGACTGATCGGTGCAAAAAGCCCGCCCGGTTGCAACTTATCGGCCCGAAGCGCAAATAACAGCAGGCTGCCGCCGATAACAATGAATAAAAAGAGCAGGATGAATACGCCCCGCTCAGGATCGGTTGCAAAAGCATGAACCGATGTCAGCACACCACTTCTTACAATAAAAGTCCCAAGCAGGCTGAATGAAAAGGCAATAATTGCCAGAAGAATGGTCCATGCTTTCAGGGTATCGCGCTTTTCAACAACGATCGCTGAATGAAGAAGCCCTGTTGCCACCAGCCACGGCATAAAGGATGCATTTTCAACCGGATCCCAAAACCACCAGCCGCCCCAGCCAAGTTCGTAATAAGCCCACCATGATCCAAGCGTAATGCCCGATGTCAGGAAACACCAGGCAAGCAGTGTCCATGGGCGAACCCAGCGCGCCCATGCCGCATCAACACGCCCTTCTATTAGTGCCCCGACAGCAAATGAAAAAGTCACGGACAGGCCCACATATCCCATATATAAAAGGGGCGGATGAAAGGCGAGCCCCGGATCCTGCAATAGCGGATTAAGACCGTTTCCCTCCATAGGAAAAGGGTATAACCGCTCAAACGGGTTTGATGTTAAGAGCAGAAATAAATAAAATCCCATACCGACAAGTGCCTGAATGCCCAGAACCCTTACATAAAAAGTTCTGGGTAACTTGCGGCCAAAGTAAGCCACTGCCGCACCGTAAAGAGAAAGAATGAAAGCCCAGAATAAGATTGATCCCTCATGATTTCCCCAGGCAGCAGCTACCTTATAAAGCATTGGCTTTAACGTATGGGAATTCCGCGCGACATTGACCACCGAAAAATCAGAGACTATAAAAGCATAAATCAATGCGCCGAAAGAAATAGTGACAAAAAAGAACTGACCATAGGCGGCAGGCGCGCTCAGTGCCATCAGTCGCCCATGGTTTTTCAAAGCACCGTAAAGTGGAAATGTTCCCTGGATAATGGCTAAAAAACACGCAAGGATAAGCGCAAAATGCCCGGCTTCAACAATCATATACTGCCTTCTTCCCCGGGCTCCTGATAAAGTCCTCTTTTCTTCAGACTGTCCAACACCTCCTTGGGCATATAATTCTCATCATGTTTGGCCAGCACTTCTGTTGCGACAAAAGGACCGTTTTTATGGACCTCCCCTTCAACAACCACACCCTGCCCTTCACGGAAAAGATCCGGTAGAGAGCCTTTATAGACAACACTGACTGTTTCTGAACCATCGGTAATATCAAAATGATATGTCAGTCCGTCATCCGCTTTTTCAAAACTGTCAATCGCCACCAGACCACCAAGCCGGATATGTTCCCCGTCCGGCAGATTGCGTTCTGTTAGTTCTGTCGGATCAAGAAAAAGACTGATGTTATCCTGGAGAGCGGACAGGACAAGCCCAATGGCAAATGCCAAAACCGCCATTGATGTGAGTACCAGATAAAGTCTTTTTTGTTTCCTGTTTGCCGCCCTGCTCATAGCCATCATAATTCATCCTAATCGCTTAAATTTTCAAGTTCCTGACGAAGTTCGTTCAATGTCTTTTCGTCATTCCTTTTTCTTTGCCAGCTTGTATAGCCTAAAATACTGAGCAGCACGATAACGGCACCGAAGCTCGGCCAGACGAACATGCCATAATTACCCATCATCCTTCTCCTCCGCGATCCTCATTCTCAGGCCGCGAATCTGACGACGTATTATCAGCGATTGTATACGCCAGAGAACCACTGTTATAAAGTAAAGATTAAAAGCAAGGATTGAAATTAAAAGTGGCCATAACATGTCAGGATGTATGCTGGCCCCGCCCGACTTCATTAGGCTGGCGGGCTGGTGCAGAGTATTCCACCAGTCAACCGAGAATTTGATAATGGGAATATTCAGCGCGCCGACAAGCGCCACGATAGCGGCCACCCGAGCGGCCTTGACAGTATCTTCAATGGCTTCCCAAACCGCCATATAACCAAAATATAAAAACAGCAATACCAGTTCTGAGGTCAGACGAGCGTCCCAGATCCAATATGTGCCCCACATCGGTTTTCCCCAGAGACTTCCCGTAAAAAGAGCAAGCGCAGTGAAGACCGCGCCGATTGGCGCTGCTGCCCTGGCCGACTGATCAGCGAGCGGATGTTTCCAGATTATTCCAACAGCACTGGCAACCGCCATAAAACCATAGCAGAACATTGACATATAGGAGGCAGGCACATGAACAAAAATAATGCGGTAAGCATCCCCCATCTGATAATCAGCCGGGGCAATGAAAAGCCCCCAATATAGTCCGACAACAAGAGTCACTGCGGTTAAGATAAAACACCACGGTGTGATTAATTTACTGATCCGCATGAAACGGGCTGGGTTGGCAAATTTATGCATAGCTTTGATCTATCCCTTTCACGCTGCATAATCAAGAATTAGTAAAAAAAAACGACATCATGCCTAATTTAAGCCTTCTTATTTCTTTAACTTTTATTATATATAATCATCAAACAAAATGATTGGGCATTTACGAATATTATGGACCTTAAAGCACTTAAAAGACCCTTAAAACTTTTCATTGGATGGGTGATGTTTATTGTTGGCATCATAACGGCGCCAATACCTTTACCAATCGGCCAAATCGTCGCGCTGATCGGTCTGAGCATTCTTGTATCGGAGAGCCACTGGGTTAAAATTAAAGTGCAGAAACTAAGACGCCGCATGCCAATTATTGGTCGTCACCTGCAACTTATTCATCCACATATGCCAAAATTCCTGAAAAAAGTGATTGAAGACACTGATCCGATCCATCTGGGTGAGTAGATCCGCTTATCTCTAATTTTTTCAATTTTAATAAAGACTTATTCTGAATATATTCGAGTCTTTATCTTCATTTTTTACTATGTTTTAATACTTACTTTATTTTTATCTTGTATAAGTCTTTAGTTGCAAAATTTAAACCGGTTTTAAAAATGAGGTATATTATTGCTTAAGGAAGACGAATTTAAGCAAAAATTTCAGGCATTTGTGCACGCACAGAATGTCGATAATGCGCGGGCTTTTTCCATGGTAACCTGCGTAGCATGCATCATTTTTATTTTAGGCAATACTGGCCCAATTGACGCGATAAAATATAATCACATTTATAATTATACAAATGTATCCATTTTCTTTTTTATCATTTTTCTTGCCATCCGGTTTGTACTAAAAATTGGTTTAAATAATTTACTTATAGAAAAAATCTGCGTTTGGGTTACGATCGTTAGCTCGTTTCTGTTTGCCTCATTACTTAGTTTTATGGATGTCGTTCAGGGGAGCGGGCCAATCGCTTTGGCTGTAGGATATTTATTGGTCTCCATATTTTTTTCTTCGCGCTTTTATATTGTGATAACCTTGCTGATTATGAGCGGTACAATCTTCTTGCTCTTTATATCAACGATAGACGGTATTGATATTATGCAATATGCATCCGGACTCCTGGCCATTATTACTTTTAGTACTCTGGCTTTTATCAAAACGGAGCGCCAGCGAAGGACTGTTTTTGAAACAAATTACAAATTGGCTAACAAAATTTCAGAGCTAAACAGTGCACTCGATGTTAAGTCTTCTTTCTTTGGACATATGAGTCATGAGCTTCGAACGCCACTAAATGCTATAATCGGCTTCTCGGAAATGCTCAAAAATGAGGAATATTTCCCAAAAGATAGACATAAAATTATAGAATATGCGGAATTTATAAATTCAGGCGGAAACCATCTTCTTGCCCTTGTTAATGATTTGCTGGATCATAATAAAATTGCAACAGGTGAAGTTACACTTTCAATTGAACCCATAGATGTTCTTAGGCTTTCACAAGATTATATTGACGAGTTAAAGCCAATTTCCCGTGAAAAAAACCAGATTATAAATTTTTACACTCAAACAAACGGCGCCGAAATAACAACCGATAAGCGGCTGTTTAAGCAAATTTTATATAATGTTCTCTCAAATGCTCAGAAATACTCGCCCGAAAATTCGACCATTGAACTGAAAATAAAAGAAGCCGGCAATGATAATATTGAAATTGTCGTTAAAGATCAGGGTAAAGGCATGTCGGCAGAGTTAATTGAACAGATTAAAATTTCTACATCTTCTTCCGAAGCTCATTTTATTTCAAGTGCTGAAGGGACTGGCTTGGGTCTAATTATTGTCTGTCAATTGCTTAAGCTGTTAAACGGGAAAATAGAATTCCATTCTAAAGAAAATTCTGGAACAGCGGTTAAACTTACATTTCCCAGACAGTTTGAAGACCCGACTGGTAAACTCGTTTTAACTTAATTTATGAAAAGCGCGTTTTGATATTTTTAATCCAACGCAAGCCGAACTGCGGCTGCCGAGGCCCATGGGGTGATCGCAAGACTAAACAGGGTAAATGCGCCTAAGAATAAAAATGGAGCGTTCCCGCCCGCACCCATGACCATGGAATCAACCGCCATTACGCCAAAAATAAGCACCGGAACGTAAAGAGGCAGAATCAACAATGATAGCAGCACCCCGCCACGGCGTAATGAAACGGTCAGGGAAGCGCCAATTGTACCGATCAATGACAAAGCCGGTGTCCCAATGATCATAGCATAAATTAATGGCAAAAATGCCCTGTCATCCATATTCATCAGAATGCCCAAAAACGGTGTAATGATGATAAGCGGTACACTCGTGGTTAGCCAATGTGCCAAAGCTTTTGAAATTACAATAAGCTCCAGCGATAATGGGCTTATGGAATACTGGTCAAGTGTGCCGTCCTCGTAATCTGCCTGAAAAATTCTGTCCAAAGACAACAAACAGGATAATAATGCCGCGACCCATATTATACCAACGGCAATTCGGGCGAGCATATTTTGCTCAGGCCCCACACCAAGCGGAAATAAAGTTACAACAATGATAAAGAATGCAACGACCATGGCGCTGGTACTGCCGCCTTGCCAGCTAATTTTTATATCACGTAGTGCTATGGACCAGAATTGTGCCGACATTACCACTGTTCCATAAATTGCGATGCCGATACCGAATAATCAGCAAGATTAAGTATATTCGTGTCTTCAGAATGAATTCCAAGATCAACATGGGTTGCACATATGATCATCCCCCCGTCATCAAGATGAAGTTTCATAGTTTTGGATAAGAGCTTTAGTCCCTGATCATCAAGTCCAACCGTTGGTTCATCAAACAGCCAAATTTTACCTGCATGACACATGGAACGGGCCAGAGCAGTCCGTCTTGCCTGACCTGATGAAAGATAGCGTACCGGCGTATCACGAAGGTGGCTGATCCCCATTTTTTCTATAGCAGGGGATACGCTCTGCTGATTATTCCAAAGCCTGGCCCAGAATTCTATATTTTCTAAAACAGTGAACTCGCGCTTAAGAGCGTTTTTATGGCCGAGATAGCAAACATGTCTGGAAATCCATTCATGATCGCCCTGAACAGAACTCTCATCCGAGCAAATATCGCCGGACTTTGCTTCTATTAATCCTGAAAGTGTTTTCAGAAGTGTTGATTTGCCTGACCCGTTTGGGCCGATAAGCTTAAGCAGTGTGCCGGGCTTAATAGTAAATTCAAGATCGCGAAATACCAGCCTGTCGCCACGATTGACTGTCAGATTTACAACTGAAAATGTCTGTGTTTTATTCACTTAAATTTACTGCCTGCATTTTTTCCTTATAAAAAGCTATAGCAGTATATTGGATGAGTGAGAAGACCCGAGTTTACCGATAAAGGTTTTTTGAAATATCCTTAGCCCAGATCAACATGGCGGCGGCAAATGTAAAAAGACCGGCACCAATCAAAATTGAAAGAATTTTCTCGCTGTCACCAATAATGCCTGAGCCGGAAGCAAACATGAAAAAAGTTGCAACCATCAGACTGATAAAAAAGTTTTTTCCATTTAATAAACCTGAAATCCATTCAGTTTTAGATTTTCTTTGTATAATCATAATTCATTCTCATTATCGCAAAATTATTCCCCTTATGCCTACTATGATGATCGGGTTTGGTTATTTTTTGACATGAATAAGGTAATTTTCTGACGAATAAAGGCGGTCGGGTCACAATTTATCAACTAAATGGCCCTCACAATGAAAATATGAAGGATTTTCCTTGAATTATCCTTTGTTTTCAGTCAAAACACCCATGAGAATTTTCAAAAAAATAATAAGGAGTTTAACCGTGGCAACAGTTGGTCAAGATACCCTGAAAACACGCCGCACACTTACCGTGGGTGGCAAAGAATATGATTATTATTCCCTTTCTGAAGCAGCAAAGGAGCTTGGTGACATTTCCAGACTTCCTTATTCGATGAAAGTGCTGCTTGAAAATCTGTTACGCTTTGAAGATGGCGTTACTGTTTCTACGGAAGATGTTCAGGCTATTGTCGACTGGCAAAAAGAAAAGCGCATGAACCGTGAAATTCAATACCGCCCGGCCCGTGTTCTGATGCAGGATTTTACAGGTGTTCCTGCCGTTGTTGACCTTGCGGCCATGCGTAACGCGGTTGTTGAGCTTGGCGGAAAGCCGGAGCAGATTAATCCGTTAAGTCCGGTTGATCTTGTCATTGACCATAGTGTGATGGTTGATAATTTCGGCACCAATAAAGCTTTCCAGCAAAATGTTGACTTGGAAATGTCCCGTAACAATGAGCGTTACCAGTTTCTCCGCTGGGGCCAGAACAGTTTTGATAATTTCAGTGCCGTTCCCCCTGGAACAGGTATCTGCCATCAGGTAAACCTTGAATATATTGCCAAAACCGTGTGGACGGCTGATGTTGACGGTAAAACGGTCGCTTTCCCTGATACCTGTGTTGGTACGGATAGCCACACAACTATGATCAACGGCCTTGCTGTTCTCGGCTGGGGTGTTGGTGGTATTGAGGCCGAAGCCGCCATGCTCGGCCAGCCGGTTTCCATGCTGATCCCGGAAGTTGTCGGCTTTAAACTGACCGGCAAGGCCCGTGAAGGCGTAACCGCAACAGATATCGTTCTGACTGTCGTGCAAATGCTTCGCCAACATGGCGTGGTCGGAAAATTTGTTGAATTTTACGGAAATGGTCTTGATCAGATGACATTGGCCGATCAGGCAACCATTGCCAATATGGCCCCTGAATATGGAGCCACATGCGGCTTCTTCCCGGTTTCAAAAGCAACCCTTGATTATTTGGAATTTACAGGACGTGATGATGATACAATAGCGCTCGTTGAGGCTTATGCTAAAGCGCAAGGCATGTGGCGTGATTCATCTTCGCTCGATCCTGAATATACTTCCGGTCTTGAACTTGACCTTGCAACAGTTGAACCAAGCCTTGCAGGACCAAGTCGTCCGCAGGACCGGGTCGTTCTCAGCAACGCAACAAAGGCTTTTAACGAAGTTCTTGAGACCCGTGGCAAAAGCGCTGAAAAAGATAAAGGTTATGCTGTTGAAGGTAAAGATTTTGAACTTCATCATGGCGATGTGCTAATTGCAGCGATCACATCATGCACGAACACATCAAACCCGAGCGTGATGATGGCTGCCGGTCTTGTGGCTAAAAAGGCAAATGAACTTGGCCTTAAATCAAAACCATGGGTAAAAACATCCCTCGCCCCCGGATCACAGGTTGTGACCGATTATCTGGATAAAGCAGGCCTTAGTCCGCATCTTGATGCACTGGGATTTGATCTTGTTGGCTATGGCTGTACCACTTGTATTGGTAACTCAGGACCGCTGGCCGATGATCTGCGGACCACAATTAACAATAATGAACTGATCTGTGCTTCCGTGCTTAGTGGTAACAGAAACTTCGAAGGCCGCGTCAGTCAGGATCTAAAAGCCTCTTATCTGGCGTCACCACCGCTTGTGGTAGCTTATGCCATTGCAGGAACACTTCAGATTGATATTACGAGAGACCCTATTGGCAAGGATAAGCTCGGCAACGATGTCTATTTGAAAGATATCTGGCCATCAAATGCTGAAATTGACGCAACCATCCGTATGTCCCTGACCCGTGAAATGTTTGTTGAGCGTTACAAGGATGTTTTTGCCGGTACGGAGCAGTGGCAAAAAATCAAATTCCCGAAAGGCGAAACATATGCCTGGGATGATAGCAGCACCTATATCCAGCATCCTCCATACTTCCAGGGCATGACTATGGAAATCGGCAAAATGTCTGATATTAAGAACGCTAATCTACTTGCGCTTCTTGGTGACAGCATCACAACAGATCATATTTCGCCTGCCGGAGCCATTAAAGCCGATAGCCCGGCGGGTAAATATCTGTCCGAACATGGTGTAGAACGTATCGATTTTAACTCATATGGCTCACGTCGTGGTAACCATGAAGTCATGATG
Source organism: Emcibacteraceae bacterium (assembly GCA_041396985.1). Lineage (NCBI taxonomy): Bacteria > Pseudomonadati > Pseudomonadota > Alphaproteobacteria > Emcibacterales > Emcibacteraceae > Emcibacteraceae bacterium. The sequence goes on along the minus strand of JAWKXO010000002.1, from coordinate 372,234 downwards.
CGCGGTACATTCGCCAATGTTCGCTTAAGAAACCTAATGGCACCGGGAACAGAGGGTGGTATTACCACCTATATCCCGACGGGAGAACAGATGAGCATTTATGATGCTTCGATGAAATATCAGCAAAGCGGTACACCACTTGTTGTCGTTGGTGGCAAGGAGTATGGCACCGGATCATCTCGTGACTGGGCCGCCAAAGGCACTAATCTGCTTGGCGTTAAAGCCGTGATTGTGGAAAGCTTCGAGCGTATTCACCGCTCCAATCTGGTCGGTATGGGTGTTCTTCCACTTCAGTTTAAAGGAAATGACAATCGTGCCAGCCTTGGCCTGGTGGGAACAGAAACATTTGACATTACAGGCATTGCCGATGGTATTGAGCCGCAACAGGACGTAAATGTTAAAATTAATTATGCCGACGGCTCAACAAAAGATATCGTTGTCTTAAGTCGAATAGATACGGCAAATGAAGTCGAATATTATAAGAATGGTGGTATTCTGCATTACGTTCTACGTAATCTGGCCTCTTCATAAAATCAGAAATTATTAAGGTGAGCCGGCTCAGTCATGAGCCGGCTTTTTTTATTTCTAGAGCCGTTCTTTTTCTCTAATGCCGACCAGAACGCGGAAAACTTCTCCGTTCACTGCCACAACAATTGCCAACATCATAAATGTCAAAAATGCCGTTGGTACGTTAACAAGAATACTTGACCACAGATAGTTAATATCCAAACTCCATGCGATTTTTTCAAATGCCCAAGTGATAAAGTAAGTATAAAGAGTTATTGGCAGAAAAGCCCTGATGATTAGAAGCCAAAGTCCCCAGGTTCTTCCTGTTGTTTTACGCCAGATCTCCCGAAGGCTCATTGACCGTCGGCCAAGGGCCACACCAACAGTATATAGAGACAGCCTGACTAAAATTGGCGAAAATAAAAGTATGACCAATGACGTACTTTTTATGGCAACGTCCCTTATTGCCAGCTGATCCATAACCACACCTTGCGAAAACTGGTAAACCATAAAACTTAATGAGAGCATCAATGTAGGCACGAATAAGATAGCAGTCGTAATAACAATGCGAGCAAAAGATCTTAGCAAACTGTCGATTTTAAAAACACCCGGTGAGACAACATGATCAATAAGCTGACTATAGGTGGCATATTTCTCACCCATTAAAAATTGTCTATACCAGACGAGAGCAAATGCAGCACATATGATCGCTCTGCTCACCGTAGGAGCTAAAATCATATTATATTCGTGCAAAGCATAATCGCAGCCCAATTCGATCAATACCCAAAATATAATCGGTATAATTGCCAGACGAATAAAATGATTAAAATGGCCCATAAAAAACAGGTAGCTTTGAGAAATTGTTGCATTAATCGATATTTCGTCCGCAACCTTTGCCTTGTTTATTTTCTCAGAGTGCAACAAACTAATCTCCAAATACTGTGCTTTACGCGTTGGCACGCTAAAGCAATCTTCCCATTTGCGAGAGATATCATATATTTCTGAACAAGTTGTTACCTCTATTAATAATTTTAACTAGAATAAAAAAGCCGCTGACTTATAATTTCAGCGGCTTTCCATCCCTTTTTAGCTAAAGCTATTTGCCATCATTGCCGAAAGCCGCGCAGCAAAAGCCACCGGATCATCCGGAAGGTCACCTTCCATAATTCGGGCCTGATCCAAAAGGATTTGAGAGGCGTCTTTAAGTTTATCAACTGACCCGTCCTTTGTTGCCTCTTTTGCTAAAGTTATAATCAACTGATTTGCAGGATTTATTTCAAGCACCCGGGCACTTAATGCACCATCAAGTTTGTTATGCATCTTAAGTATACGTTCCATATGAATATCCATGTCGTTGTCATCCGCGACAAGGCACACGGCACTATCGGTTAAACGGTTTGATAGACGAACATCCTTTACCGAGTCGCCTAGATTGGTTTTAAGAACAGCGATTAATGCATCAATCTCTGGGGTATTTTCCTCTTTTTTGTCATCCTTCTTATCTTTAAGATCCGCAGAGCCCCTGGTCACTGAGACAAATTTCTTACCCGCAAATTCCGGAACCATCTGTAGCCAGAATTCATCAACGGGATCACAGAAATAAAGGACTTCTATTCCCTTGGCCTTAAAGCCTTCAAGTTGCGGAGAACGTTTAGCGGCGGCCAGGTTATCAGCTGTGATATAATAAATCTTATCCTGATCATCCTTTGCCCTGGATAAATAATCATCAATTGTCGTAAGTCCTTTATCCGCCGTTGAATTGAAACGGGACATTTTGAGGATCTGATCACGCAAGGCAAAATCTTCATAAATACCTTCTTTAAGCACGGCCCCAAAAGCATTCCAGAATTCGTTAAATCCATCCGTATCTTTTTTGGCTTTTTTCTCTAACTCACCTAATACACGTTTGGTTACTGCATTTCTGATATTCGTCATCACCGGATTATTTTGCAGCATTTCACGGCTGATATTCAACGGCAGATCTTCACTGTCAACCACTCCGCGCATAAAGCGCAGATAACCGGGAAGCAAATCTTCACAATCATCAGTGATGAAGACGCGCTTTACATAAAGCTTCACTTTTGTCTTACGGGCCGGATCAAAAAGATCCATTGGTGGCTGGCTGGGCACAAACATAAGAACCGTATATTCAATCTTGCCCTCGGCCCGGTAATGAATGGTCATTGCCGGATCATCAAAGGCATGGGCCACATGATGATAAAATTCTTTATACTGTTCTTCTGTAATTTCTGATTTTGGGCGGGCCCAAATGGCAGTGCCGTCATTGACCTTTTCCGACTTTTCCTTTTCTTTTGCATCCTTTTCTTCATTTTTGCTGATCAGCGTTATCGGCAATGTGATATGGTCGCTATAAGTCTTAATGATATTTTTCAGGCGGTAAACTTCCAGAAACTCCTTGGCATCCTTTTTTATATGTAGCGTAATCTGGGTTCCTGCGCTGTCTTTTTTGGCGTCTGAAATGGTATACTCGCCAATGCCATCTGATTCCCAGCTATAAGCCTTATCCTCACCTGCTTTTCGGCTTAAGACCTCGACCTTGTCCGCAACCATGAAAACAGAATAGAACCCAACCCCGAACTGGCCAATCAGGTTAACGTCTTTTTTCTTATCACCGGTCATTTTTTCAACAAAAGATGACGTTCCGCTTCTCGCGATTGTACCAAGGTGGGAAATAAGGTCTTCCTTGTTCATGCCGATGCCGTTATCGGAGATAATCAGCTGTTTTTTGTCCTGATCGACGCGAATGGTGATTGCAAACTCACCCGCATCTTTTAGAAGCTTGCTATTGGTCAAACCTTCATAACGAAGCTTATCGCAGGCATCGGATGCATTTGAAATCAGTTCTCTAAGAAAAATCTCCCGGTCACTGTAAACCGAGTGAACCATCATATGTAACAGACGGGAAACTTCCGCCTCAAAACCGTGTTTTTCTTTCGTCATTTTCAACATGTCCTAAATTATTCTTATTACTAGTTGAAATATGGCGGGAGCTTTTATGATTTCAAGGGTTTTAAGGGAAAAAAGATTTTATCCTATATATTTCATGCGGCCACCAAGGCCATCATAATGCTGATCCATCCTTTCAATCCATGAAAGAATGGGATCTCCATCATCAAGCAGTTTTTTAGGGCTGGTCATTCTTGCCCATAAAAACATGCCATAAAGAACATAGTCCTGATATAGCGGATTAGGACCACCAATATAGTCAGCATTTTTAAAATACTGGCTATAGGGCCAGAGATTATCTTTAAATGTTTTAAAGGGAAGCTCGTAATTATCTCTCGCTTCTTCTATGGTGCAACCGATTCGTGGTTCGCGGGTTTGTCTGAAGTAATGCTGATTCTCTTCATCAAGAATATTATAAATATCACTGACTATGGTTCTGAACAAAGGAGCAAGTAACGGCATGGCAACCTGAAGATCAAAAAGTTTTGCCGAAGCACGGTCCGAAAATAGCGCCGGTCTGTCAGGGTATGTATCCTCAAGATAGCAGGCAATGTCCCAGCTATCGGCTACGACTTTGCCATTATCCTCAAGCACAGGCACGGTTTTGCTTCCTGAAAAGCCAAGTGTTTCTTTTATTTCCGTAAACCGTAGCGACACAAGTTCATAATCCAGTCCCTTGTGTTCCAGTGCCAATCTGCTTCGCCAGACAAAAGGGCTATAGCCATTTGTTCTGTCACGACCAACAAGTTCATAAAGTTTCATGAGAAGATCCCCTTTTTATTTCTGAACTATATCATGCTCTAAATAAAATTGCAGCCAGTGAAATAAATATTGCTGGGTGAAGGGGAGGGAAAAGGGTTTCGCAATATCTAATCACTGGCTGCAGGGACTAACAATAATAGATATATTTGACAATTAAGGCGGAGTTAAGAGTGAATTAAGGTCATTTTGTGGCATTTTAGGTTGCAATCATTTTTTGATAGGCTCAATATTCACTTAATGACGGATCACTCAACCATAATTCCTTTTCATTCAGCCTTTCATAATAAAGGGGTCCCCTCATCAATTTTTTTTGAACGTCGTGAATTTGAAGCGATACTCAATATTTACGGCAAAATGGTCGCGTCCGGATACTGGAAGGATTACGCAATTTCCGCCAGCAAAGATGTTGCAACCTTTGCCGTGTTCCAGAAAGCCAGTGAACGCCCGATTTTCAGAATTACGAAAACCCCCGCCCTTAAACATAAACAGGGAGCCTTTGCCATTCTCAATAGTCAGGGCCTGATTTTAAAACGTGGTCAGGAATTGGGCCACGTTTTAAAATATTTTGATAAGAAATTAATCAAACTTGTTCAATAATCACCGGCTGTTTGGCCGTCGTGGCGGTTTTAAAACCGTGTTTCGACCGTCCATTTCAGAATCCGTATCCGGGAAATCAAGTGTATAGTGAAGGCCACGGCTTTCTGTTCTGCTGAGCGCTGAATGAACAATAAGATCCGCAACTGTCACCAGATTACGAAGCTCAAGAAGATCGGGCTTAATTCTGAACGTGCTGTAATATTCGCGAATTTCCCCGGCCAGCATATCAATACGCCTCGCCGCCCTTTGCAGACGGCGGGTTGAACGGACAATGCCAACATAATCCCACATAAAATGACGAAGCTCATTCCAGTTATGGGATACAACGACTTCTTCATCAGAATCGGTCACGAGGCTCTCATCCCAGGGCCTTATCTCGTCTGTCATTTTTTCATTTTTTATAATTTTCAGAATGTCATTGGCCGCCGCTTTGGCAAAAACCAGACATTCAAGCAGAGAGTTACTGGCCATGCGGTTGGCCCCATGAAGCCCGGTATGGGCAACTTCACCGATGGCGTAAAGGTTCTTAACATCCGTACGTGCATTGAGGTCAGCCATAACACCGCCACAAGTATAATGGGCTGCTGGCACGATAGGTATCTGATCCTTTGTCAGGTCATATCCCAGCTTAAGGCATCTTTTATAGATGGTTGGGAAATGGTCTTTAATAAACTGATCGTCCTTATGGGAAATATCAAGATAGAGACAGTCAACCCCAAGACGTTTCATTTCATGGTCAATGGCATGGGCAACTATATCGCGCGGCGCAAGTTCGGCCCTTTCATCAAAGCGGTCCATAAAGCGTTTGCCATTGGGCAGACGCAGAACGGCCCCCTCGCCCCGGAGGGCTTCAGTCAGCAGAAATGTTCTGGCCTCAGGATGATAAAGACAGGTTGGATGAAACTGATTAAATTCCATATTGGCCACCCGACATCCCATGCGCCAGGCCATGGCTATCCCGTCGCCGGTCGAGCCGTCAGGGTTTGATGTATAAAGATAGGCCCGACTCGCCCCACCTGTTGCCAGGACCGTAGTTTTTGCCCGAAACACATCAACATTTCCATGTTTTGTATCCAGAATATAGGCGCCGATACATTTCTGTGTCTTGATATTTTTTTTACTGTTACTGACCAGATCAACAGCCATATGATGTTCAAAAAGGGTAATATTCGGGTGTTTTTTAACCTGCTTCTCAAGGGAAATCTGCACTTCTTTACCCGTCGCATCGGCGCTGTGAATGACGCGGCGGAAAGAATGTCCCCCTTCCCTGGTCAGGTGATAATCCCCCTCAACAACCTTTTCATTATCCGCTTCATCATCTTTGGTAAAATCGGCGCCATTGGCAATGAGCCAGTTGATCGCCTCTTTACCGTGCTCAACAACGAATTTTACAGCCTCATAATCACAAAGACCGGCACCAGCTTTTAACGTATCTTCAATATGGGCCTGCGTGCTGTCCCGGTCGTCAAGCACCGCAGCAATACCGCCCTGGGCCCAAGATGTGCTGCCGCTTGAAATTTTATTTTTGGAAAGCACCGCCACTTTTGCATGGTCCGCCACCAATAGAGCAAGACTAAGTCCTGCAGCACCGCTGCCAATCACCAGAACATCAAAATCATGACTTTTTGCCATTTATTATCCTTCCTGAGACTTGGTTAACTGCAGGAAGATGTCTTCAAGATCGCTTTCTTCGGTTTTAAGATCAGCAATCTCGATCGATGTTTCGGTAATTTTCTTAAATATGTCACCTATGGTGATTGAGCTTGGGTTAAAATGAATGACAATGTCCCCCTGCTCATTTAATTTTCCGCCAATATCGGCCAATTCGGGAGGCAATGTTCCAACGGGTGTTACCGGTGTAATAATTACCATTTTTTCATCCAGCTGCTTAAGAAGCACAGGCGTTTTTTCACAAATCACCAGTTCGCCGTGATTGATAATGGCGATTTCATCACAAAGCTCTTCCGCTTCCTCAAGATAATGAGTGGTTAGTACAATCGTTACCCCTTTTTTATTCAGATCCCTGACATATTGCCAGATATGAGCTCTCAGCTCGACATCAACCCCTGCCGTTGGCTCATCAAGCACCAGAATTGGCGGGTTATGCACCATTGCCTTTCCTACCAGAAGTCTCCGCTTCATTCCGCCCGATAAAAACCTGGTATATGCGTCGCGCTGCTCTTCAAGACGCATAGCTTTTAAAATTTCCATGGACCGGCGTTCAGACTTTGGAATTCCATAAAAGCCCGCATAAAGTTCCAGGATTTCGAATGGGGTAAAATAGGCGTCGATATGAACTTCCTGCGGTACAATACCAATATTGGCTTTGGCATTTCTGATATCCTTATCCGTATCAAAACCCCACACTTCGACAGACCCGGCTGTCTTATCAACAATACCAGCAATAATATTAATAGTCGTTGATTTTCCTGCTCCGTTTGGCCCCAAAAGTCCAAAAATTGAGCCTTTTGGGATTGAAAGATCAATGCCTTTAAGGGCAATTTTTTCTGCTGATGCCCCTTCAGCGGCGTATGTTTTCCTCAGGCCACGAATTTTTATGGCCAGTTCTTGATCTGTCATCTTTTATGATCCAATATAAACTTGTTTATTCGGTATCATCCGCTAGTCTATGGGTCAATGAATAATCGGGTATAAATTAAAAATATATGGAACATGAGAAACATGTCTAACGGAAAACATCTTTATCTGATCGACGGATCCAGCTTTATCTTCAGGGCCTATCACGCCATAAGGCCACTTACACGGCCGGACGGTACACCGGTTAATGCCGTTTCAGGTTTTTGCAATATGCTGTTTAAATTGCTGCGTGATCTTGATGATACTGAACGACCCAGCCACCTTGCCGTTATTTTTGATGCCGGACTAAAAACATTCCGAAATGAAATTTATCCTGAATATAAAGCTCATCGTCCACCAGCGCCAGAAGACCTTATCCCGCAGTTTAAAATCATTCATGAAGCCGTGGAGGCCTTCAATCTGCCCTCAATCCAGCTTGAAGGATATGAAGCTGACGATATTATCGCGACTTACGCAAAAAGGGCAGAAGCCGATGGCCATAAGGTTACCATCGTTTCTTCGGATAAAGACCTGATGCAGCTGATTGATGATCATATCAATATGTTTGACAGTATGAAAAACAGCTTTATCGGTGCAGCACAAGTGGTTGAAAAATTTGGTCTTGGTCCCGATAAAGTCATTGAAATTCAGGCTCTGGCCGGTGACAGCGCCGATAATGTCCCGGGGGTTCCCGGCATAGGTGTTAAAACGGCAGCAGCCCTACTTGAGGAATTTGGCGATCTTGATACCCTGCTTGCACGAGCCGGTGAAATAAAGCAGAACAAACGCCGGGAAAGCCTGATTGAATTTGCGGATCAGGCGAGGTTAAGCCGGCAGCTGGTCACTCTTGACCAGGATGTTCCAGGGTTGCCCGATATCGACAGTTTCAAGTTAAAGGATATTGATCCGGAAAGGGTAATGCCGTTTTTGGAGGAGCAGAATTTCAAAAGCCTGCAAAAAAGAATTTTTACCCACCTTGGCCCTGAGGTTACTGCGGGTTATGAGCCCATTGAACAGGAAGTGCCAAAGGATGTTGCTTATGAAACAGTGACCACTGTTGATGCACTTAAAGACTGGATAAAAAAATCTGAAAATTCACGTCAGGTTACGATAGATACGGAAACCACATCGGTAAATGCCATGGCCGCAAAATTGGTTGGTGTATCATTGTCTGTTAAAAGCGGTGAAGCCTGCTATATCCCGCTTCAGCATGTCAGCCATAGTGATGAGCCCGTCGATCTGCTATCTGAAAAGAATGATGAACCATTGCCGGACCAGATCCCGATCAATGAAGCGCTCTCACTTTTAAAGCCGCTCCTGACAAATCCGGCTATTTTAAAAATTGGCCAGAATATAAAATATGACGCCCTAATTCTTAAAAAATATGGAATTCCGATTACGCCAATTGACGACACGATGCTGATATCCTACGTGCTTGATGCCGGGATTAACAAGCATGGCATGGATGAACTTTCACGGGTCCATCTGGGAATTGAGCCGATCCCGTTCAAACAGATTGCCGGCACCGGACAAAAACAAATTACTTTTGATAAAGTACCCATTGACAAGGCCACCGAATATGCCGCCGAAGATGCGGATATTACCGGGCGACTTCACCGGCTTTTAAAACCGAGGCTTGTCCAGGAAAAAATGCTCACCGTTTATGAAACGCTTGAACGGCCGTTGGTCCCCGTGCTTGTTGATATGGAATATAACGGTATAAAGGTTGACCGCGATATTTTAAACCGGCTTTCAAATGAATTTGCCGTGCGGCTTTCCGAATTGGAAGGCGAAATACATATTCTGGCAGGGCATCCTTTTAACATCGCTTCCCCCAAACAGCTGGGCGAAGTTCTCTTTGATGAGATGGGCATACCCGGAGGCAAGAAAAGCAAAACAGGTGCCTATTCCACAGGGGCAGATATACTTGAAAATCTGGCGGCTGACGGTCATATGCTACCGGAAAAGGTTCTTGAATGGCGGGCGCTTGCCAAACTTAAAAGCACTTATACCGACGCCCTTCAGAATGAAATAAACAAGGATACCGGCCGGATTCATACATCCTATTCACTTGCCGCGACAACGACGGGACGGCTTTCATCCAATGAACCGAATTTACAGAATATTCCTATTCGAAGCGAAGAAGGGCGAAAAATCAGAAATGCTTTTGTCGCCGAAAAAGGATTTAAGTTAATTGCCGCTGACTACAGCCAGATTGAGCTTCGTCTACTGGCGCATATTGCCGGACTGGACAGCCTGAAAAAAGCATTTAAGAATGGCATTGATATTCATGCAATGACCGCATCAGAAGTTTTTGGCGTTCCCATTGAAGGGATGGCCCCGGCTATCAGACGACAGGCCAAGGCGATCAATTTTGGTATAATTTATGGTATCAGTTCCTTCGGTCTTGCCCGACAGCTCGGCATGAGCCGATCAGAAGCCAAAACCTTTATTGACCGTTATTTTGAAAGATTTCCCGGCATTCGCCATTATATGGAAGATACTAAGGAATATTGCCGCAACAATGGATATGTCCAGACCATTTTTGGTCGCAAAATCCATATTGCCAGCATAAATGATAAAAACGGAATGCATCGGTCTTTTGGTGAACGGGCCGCGATCAACGCCCCCATTCAGGGATCAGCCGCGGATGTTATTAGAAGGGCCATGATCAAAATGCCCGGTGCTTTGAATGCCGCAAATCTGAATGCAAGAATGTTGCTTCAGGTACATGACGAGCTGGTATTTGAAGTACCGGAAGATGAAGTCGATAAAACCGTTCCGATCATCAAAAAAGTAATGGAGAATGCCGCCCTGCCAGCACTTGAAATCAGCGTTCCTCTAACCGTGGATTGTGGTATTGGCGATAACTGGAATGAGGCGCACTAAAAAGAACTCAGCGTTTCATAACAGCTACATCGCTAATAAGGACTCGTGCTTTATCATGCTTAAGAACGATATTTGTTGCATTCTGGAGAGAACGGCTTAACAGATTGGCATTGACCGGTCGGTCAATATCAAAAAAATTGAGTGCAAGTTTAAGCGTTTCCTGCATGTAGGCATTTTTGAGACGTGGAAGTATTTTTATAGCCTCCTCACGCTGTTCGCTATCATCAATTTTTAACTGTAGAAGAACTGTCATGGTCCCGGCCGGACGTTTTCGTCTGTTATACATGGCAACGCTGATCGGTGGAATTTCAACAAATTCACTAATTTCTTCTGCTTTTTCCTTTTTCTCTTCGGTAGAGTTTGCCGAAGCGGTCATAGTGCCCATGAGAAGGCCTATCAGCACAATGAAAAATAGTCTGATACTCATTAAGAATCCTGTTTTAAATTAATGTGCCGCCGGTAACGGCCAGCACACGTTGTAGTCCGTCCTGATATCTTGCCAGCCTTTCCTGCAAAAAGGCCGGCGCGGGACCTATATTTTTCTTGGCATCAGCAAGTATCTGTGCTTTTACCGGATCATATGTTAATGATCTGTGTGCACTTTGAATAACCTGTATCGCATTTTCCAGCTGATTAAAAATATACTCGGCTTCTTTTCTTGTGCTAAATGAGAATGCATTATTAAGGCCGAGCGCAAAAATACCGCCAAGATTATCCGGTCCATATTCTTTATTATCCAGATTGAATAACACTTCCGATGAAATAATACTGCGTTCTTCAAAGCCCAGTTTTGAAAGCGCGTCACGGCCATCTGCCCCTGAAATAAAATCAATGGTCGCGCCATTCCTTGCTTCCAGTTTAAGTGCGGGTCCATTTTCACCATATGTTATACTTGCTTTCAGATTTCTTGTGGAAAGTGCGTTTATTCTTGTCACCAGCCGGTCAAAGGTGTCCCCTTCCCGGATATCAATTTTTATTTTTCGCCCACCATTAACAGTGAAATAAAAATGATCCCCCGCCCTTAACGAAGTTTGAGTTGCGAGGTTTCTGGCCTGTGTATGATCAATTGTCCCGCTGGGCAATCCCAGCTTATCAAGAACAGAAGATCCGCTCTGTGCGACAGCGATGCCCGTTACCTGATTATAACCCGTTGTTCCGGCAAGTTGTTGTTGCCAGTCAACAGCACCTGTTGCTGCATTTAATTTAACGGCAAAACCGTCGGTAAGCCCTTTCCGGGTTCCACCCGTTAATGTCCCGCCTGTTGTACCGGCAACATAAACGGCTCCGTTATAAACATCAATTCCGGCCAGATCATCGGATGAACCTGTCCCCAGATAGGATGTCCAGTCAGCAGAAAAAGAGGCACCATTATCGGTCAGTTTGGTCGCAAATCCGTCTTTGCCACCATTATATGAACTCGTCACATTGCCGCCGTTAAGGCCGCCACTAAATGTGGACCCTGAAATATAAATATCAGAGCCGACCACAGAAATACCTGTGACTTTACCGCCGGATAGATCGCCAATGTTATAGCTTGCCAGTGTGGTATTCAGATTATCTTTATCCAGTTTGCGAATGATAGCATTTCCATCTTCTTCGGACAGAACAAGCAGGTTTCCGTCGTCCGCAATGGCTATTTTTTTACCATAATCATTTGCCGATGTTCCGAACTGGGTGGTTTCAAGGACGGTGCCGCTGGCACCCCCAAGTTTTACCAGAATGGCATCACTGCCGCCATTATCCGTTGTTGTAATATCAAATCGCCCACTGACCTGACCTGTGAAATAAATATCGCCATTGGCATCGGTGATCAGACTATTGGCCTGATCGGTTGAGATGGTATCAAGTTGCTGTGTCCAGAGTTCTTCACCCTTAGCCGAATATTTAGTGATAAAACTATCTGTACCGCTAAAGACATCGGATGCGATCAGTTCTTCATTGGTTTTTCCGGCGATAATAACATTATCATCACTGTCAATGGCCAGATCGAACCCCTCGGCTTCATCACTTGCACCAACCAGACGTGACCAGAGCAAATTGCCGACGGAATCAAATTTTGAAAGAAAGACATCACTTGTCTGCGCGCCATTAATCTGACCGCCAAAATCTCCCTGGGTCGTACCAATCACATAGCTATTGCCATGACTGTCAACTTTAACAGCTGTGGGTGTGGTTTCATATTTTACAGGCGTTGAATTTGTTGCTTCTGAACCTTTTTCATTAGGATCGGCCGGAATGACAAAGCCGTTTTCATCAATACCAACAATTTCATGACTGTAGGATTTTGAGAGCCCCGAGCCATCAAGATTAGCATATTCAGTGATCGTTCCCGTTTTCACCGCACCATAATCACTGGACACATTGCTTGATGTGATAATAAGTGACGGTGAAGACGATGCGGCATTCAGAGAAATTTTTTCAGTGCCATCAACATTTAATTTAAAACCAAAAGTACCATTCCCGATTTCTTCAATGGCAATCCGGCTTTTATATTTGCTAACGGTTTCCCCTGAGCCATTCAGTTTGGTAAGCGTTGCTATTTGACTATTAATCAGATCTTTCAAACTGGTCAGGGTGATATCACCGCTAATATCAGCCAGATTGATAACGACATCATCAGCAACGGAAAATCCGTCTGAAATGCTGATGGTAAAAACTTCATCGCCATTAAGGCCCGTTAATTCTGAAGTCTTGCTGGTGGCGATCGCCTGGCCGCTGATATCACGGTCATCCTTCCCTAAAGTCGCCGTGGATGTTACATATGATTTTTTTTCCCCGGCAAGCAAAATTAACTTATCAAGTTCAGCACTTTTTATATATTGGTCAATTTCAGCAAGACCTCCCTGAAATTGAGCACTCAACGCGGCGATAAGTGATGATGGTGTTTTATTATCCTTGGCATATTCGGCAATGGTTTTTAGATCATTTAAGGCCGCATAAAGGGTGAAAAGGGCCTTGTCATCCTTATCAAAGCCCGCTTCTTTGACCGCTGAGGTGTTTTCATTAATGAAGGAGGTTTTATTTCTGATTTTATTATATCGACTGAGCAGCGATGTATCATCAGTTTCGTCCCACGGTGTTACCACTGCCGGTCCGCGGCTGGATGAAGCCAAGGATGACGACGTGCTATATATGCTCGTCCCGATGCCGTTTCTGGCATTAAACTGGGTGCCTAGAATAGACACGTCAAAACTGATAAGGTTAAATTCTACCACTCTTTTCTCTCTGATTTCTTCAGATACAATTATTCATATACTAGAATAATGACAATAAGTTAACAAAAACTATATTTTTGGGTCAATTTGAGCTAATTCAGACAGTTTTTACCAAGTAACTATTGAAAGATTTTCAATAGCCAACTACATCTATTTAAGGAAAATTTTTTAAATGATTTAATTACAGGCACTAAAAATGGGTGAATACGCATATTTACTGGCAAACATGGTAGCAGGCTTAGCCAATCTGATTTCATTTTTACTATTTATTTATATTATTTTCAGTCTGCTGATTTCATTTAACGTTATCAATACTTATAATCAGTTTGTATCAATCGTTTATGGATCCCTATACAAACTATTTGAGCCAATGCTTAGACCAATACGAAATGTAATGCCGGACCTTGGTGGTCTTGACCTTTCGCCAATCGTGATCTGGTTTTTACTTCAATATGGAACACCGTTTATTACCACTGCCATAAGAGGGCTGGCATAAACCCATCTGCAAACAGGAAATGCTATGAGCGCAACAATTATTGATGGCAAGGCCTTTGCCGCCAACCTTAAAGAAGACGTCGCCAGAAAAGTTGCAATTTTAAAAAAGGATCATAACCTTACCCCCGGGCTTGCCGTAGTGCTGGTGGGGGAGGATCCGGCCAGTCAGGTTTATGTCAGAAACAAAAATAAATCAACCGTTGCCGCAGGCATGAACAGTTTCGAGTTTCTGATGGAAGATACTGTCAGAGAAGCGGAGCTGATCGCAAAAGTCAAAGAGCTAAATAATGACCCGACTGTCCATGGTATTCTTGTTCAGCTGCCGTTACCAAAGCATATTAATGAAGCGGCTGTCATTGAAACCATTTCACCTGAAAAAGATGTTGATGGTTTTCATGTGATCAATTCTGGTCTTCTGGCAACTGGCGGAAAAGGCATGGTTCCTTGTACCCCGCTTGGCTGTCTGATGATGCTAAAAGATGTTCTTGGAAATTTAAGCGGACTGGATGCTGTTGTCGTCGGAAGATCCAATATTGTCGGTAAGCCAATGGCGCAGCTTCTCCTCAATGAAAGCTGCACGGTGACCATTGCCCATAGCCGGACGAGGAATTTACCGGACGTGGTTGGCCGTGCCGATATCGTGGTCGCTGCCGTCGGTGTTCCAGAGCTTGTCAAAGGGGACTGGATTAAAAAAGGTGCAACCGTCATTGATGTTGGCATTAACCGAATTGAAAAAGAAGACGGTAAAACAAAACTGGTTGGTGATGTTGAATTTACATCCGCCGTCGAACGTGCCGGTGCCATTACCCCGGTTCCAGGAGGCGTTGGCCCGATGACCATTGCCGTTTTACTGCAAAATACGGTAACCGCCGCCTGCCGCCAAAATGGCATAAGTGAGCCAGCGTAATATAACCACAACAAAATAATCATTGCCAAAATTTTAATTTTATGTACCTCTCTTGATTAAAATTTGTTGGGGACGCTATGAGCATACTTGATACACATTATGACAAATGGAGTTGGGATCGGGCAAAACGTCAGTTTTCTCAACTGGTTACCTTGTCAATTCCTATCATTCTCCAGCGTCTTGGCATTATGACCCTTGGGATTGTCGATACGGCAATGGTCGGTCATTATTCAACTGTGGAGGTTGGCTATCAGGGAATTGCAAACAGCGCCCTAGCCTCAACCTTGATTATTGCCTTTATCGGTCTTTTAATGGGCACAATGGTGCTTACATCCAATGCCTACGGTGCAAGAGACTATAAAAAATGCGGGCAGATCTGGCGCCGTTCCATTCCCTATAGTCTTGTATTCGGATTTATCGGGTTTTCTATTTGTTTCTTTGGGGAACCCATTCTGCTTTTTCTTGGACAGACGGAGGATATTGCCCGAGGTGGCGGCGAAGTCATTCGGGTACTATCCATTGGGATCCCGATGACCGCCCTCATGCTCTGTTCTCAGTTTTTTCTGGAAGGCATAAACCGTCCCCTTCCCGGGATGATCTTTATGTTTATTGCCAATTTGCTTAATATTTTTTTCAACTGGATTTTGGTTTATGGTCATTTCGGGTTTGAACCTATGGGGGTCATTGGTTCTGCCTGGTCCACAAATATTGTCAGAATTTTTCTGGCCAGTTCTCTGCTTTTTTATATCATTTTTTTCGTTGATCGTGAAAAATACGGTCTGTTTGAAAAAGTGGACATGTCCTGGAATGTCTGGCGCAAGCAGCGCCATATAGGTTATGCCGCCGGCTTTACCAATATTGTAGAACATTTAGGGTTTGCAGCACTTTATGTCTTTGCCGGGCTATTGGGGGTCATCAGTCTGGGTGCTGCCACTATCGCATTTACCGTATTCGGGGTTCCTTTTATGATTTGTTATGGAGTTGCCGGGGCAACCTCGGTCCGGGTCGGCATTGCTCTTGGTCGTGGGGATCGTCATGATATGGCCCTTGCCGGACTTTGCGGTCTTGCCTTTAACGGAATGATCTGCCTGCCGCTAATGTCTATTCTCCATTTTGCCCCTGATACTATTGCCGGTATTTTTAGTGAAGATACCGCACTGGTCGCTGCAACAGTTCCGCTCATTGCGCTATCTGCGTGGATGCTATTCCTTGATACGGCACAAACAGTGATGGGAAATGCACTTCGTGGACTACAGGATATATGGGTACCTGCCATTTTTTATGTTTTTTGTTATAGTCTAATCATGATACCGCTGGCCTATTTTCTGACTTTTACACTGGAACATGGCGCTATAGGTCTTATAGAATGTATTATCGTTGCGAGCTTTTTGTCTCTGATGTTATTAAGTTCGCGTTTCTTTTATTTAACGTTGATTAAAAAACAACAAGAAGATGACAGAAAATACGCTTAAAAAACTGACCCTTTCTATCGCGCTGCGTTCTATCCTGTTCAATTGTTATTTTTATTTAGCCGTCACCTTTGCCATTATATTTTTACTGGCCCCTCTTTCATTTTTAAAATCCGCGAGGCCCATGCGGCGGGCAATTTTAAAGGTAATCAATTCAATTATTTATATGTATGAAAAAATTGCGAGAGTTAAAATTGTCGAAGTCGGCACTGAAAATATCCCAAAAGGCAAAGGCTTTATCTATTGCAGCAAACATATGAGTAATATGGACGCGTTAATTCTTTATAGACGATCACCCAATTTAACGGCTCTTGCCAAGAAAGAGCTTTTCAGAGTTCCTCTTCTCAGTCTCGTGTTTCATAAAATGGGCGTGATGGCTATCAATCGCGGTGCTGGCCAGGCACAGAAACAAACACCGATGATTGCAAAAGAGCTTATTACAAGAAAAATCCCAATGATTATATTTGCAGAAGGCACCCGTACGGTTGTTGGAGAAAGACGGACACTAAAATCAGGTGTATTTTACTATCAAAAACAAAATCCTGAGCTGGATGTTATTGTTGTTTCCCATAATTCCGGGGTTTCCTGGCCCAAAAAATCATGGATAAAGTGGCCCGGAATTTTGACCATTGAATATCACCCGCCAATGCCTAAAGATCTTGAAAAAGAAGAGTTTATGGATGAAATTTCAAAGCGGTTGTTGGACAGAAGTGAAGAATTAATGTTGTTAAAATAGTGGAATTCCATTATATTGAACAAAAATACGGGAATTCACAATATGTCACAATCCTCTCCTCCAGACATTGGCCTAAAAATCAAGCAGCTTCGTTCTGCTAGAAATCTTACGCTTGACCAGCTTGCAAGCCAGAGCGGAGTTTCAAAGTCAATGCTTTCCCAAATTGAGAGAAATAAAACAAATCCGACTGTCGCAACACTCTGGAGCATGACCCAGGCACTAGGCGTTGATATCAGTGAGCTACTTGGCAGCAAACCATCTGCTCAGGATAAAAATAAGCACATTTCAATAACCAAGTCTCATCAGACCCCTGAAATTCAAAGCGCCGACGGTAAATGCACTTTAAAAATCCTGGGTCCGTTGGATCTCGTATCAAAAGTGGAATGGTATGATGTTTTTATAGAACAGGGTGGAATTCTTGAGTCTGATCCCCATGTTAAGGGGACAAAAGAACACCTGACAGTTCTTAACGGTGATATTTCTGTAACCTCAGGAAATCAGGAAATGATATTAGCCACAGGTGACACAGCGCGTTATGATGCAGACGTTGATCATTCAATCAGCAATATCGGAAAAAAAGCGGCTCACGTCATCCTGTTGGTACATAGTCCTAAATAATTTCCTTTATATTGAATAATTTTTAGGCTTGTCTGTTATATTAAATATGATATCCTATATATTGTACAAATGAGTCGATATAAAAATCTGGAGCAAATTATGAGCAGCCGTTATCAAAAATATTTATCGGAAAAGCTGAACGAGCTAAAAACAGAAGGCCTCTATAAATCAGAGCGTGTGATAACCACCCCGCAAAGTGCTGCCGTTAAAGTAAAAGAAAGCGGGGATGACGAGTTTATTAATTTCTGCGCCAATAATTATCTGGGATTATCGAACGACCCGACACTGGTTAAAACCGCAAAAGACGCCCTTGATAAATATGGTTACGGCATGTCGTCTGTCCGGTTTATTTGTGGAACACAGGATATTCATAAAGAGCTTGAAGAAAAACTGGCCAAATTTCTTAAAATGGAAGATGTCATTCTATATCCGAGCTGCTTTGATGCCAATGCCGGATTGTTTGAAACGTTGCTTGATCAGGATGATGCCATCATATCGGACGCATTAAACCATGCCAGTATTATAGACGGTGTCCGGTTGTGCAAGGCCAAACGCTACAGATATGAAAATAATAATATGGCAACCCTTGAAGACTGTCTTAAGGAAGCACAGTCATCTCGGTTCCGGCTCATTGCAACTGATGGGGTATTTTCCATGGACGGCATTCTAGCAAACCTGCCTGCCATTTGTGATCTTGCTGAAAAATATGATGCTATGGTTATGGTTGATGATAGTCATGCCGTTGGCTTTACCGGCAAAACAGGCGCGGGCACCCCAGAGTTTTTTGGCGTACAGGACCGCGTTGATATTATTACCGGCACGCTGGGCAAGGCAATGGGTGGCGCCTCCGGTGGTTATACTGCAGCCTCAAAAGAGGTTGTTGACTGGTTAAGGCAGCGGTCGAGACCTTATCTATTTTCCAATACGCTCGCTCCCGTTATTGCCGCAACGTCATGTAAAGTG
The DNA here is from genome assembly GCA_041396985.1 of Emcibacteraceae bacterium. Classification (NCBI taxonomy): domain Bacteria; kingdom Pseudomonadati; phylum Pseudomonadota; class Alphaproteobacteria; order Emcibacterales; family Emcibacteraceae; species Emcibacteraceae bacterium. The sequence continues at coordinate 353,532 of JAWKXO010000002.1, read as the reverse complement.
ATCGATTTAATTTCAGAACGCCACGAGCTTCTCGAAAAACTGAAAAGTAATAGTGAGTATTTCAGGGAAAAAATGACTGCTCTAGGATTTACCCTTGCTGGCGCCGATCATGCAATCATCCCCGTTATGCTGGGTGATGCCCGCGTGGCGGGCGAAATGGCTGAGAGATTATTGAGAGAGGGTATTTTTGTCATTGGCTTTTCTTTCCCTGTTGTACCAAAGGGTGCGGCAAGGATCAGAACCCAGATGTCCGCCGCCCACAGCCGTGAACAATTGGATAAAGCCATTGACGCATTTGCAAAAATTGGCCGCGAACTTAAAATAATTGAATAGGTGTGATGATGAAAAGCCTTGTAAAAGCAAAAGCAGAAATTGGGATTTGGCTTGAAGATGTCAAAAAACCGACTATTGGCCATAATGATGTGCTCGTTCAGGTGAATAAAATGGCCATTTGCGGCACTGATATTCATATTTTCAACTGGGATGACTGGGCCCAGAATACAATTCCGGTGCCTATGACTGTCGGGCATGAATTCTCCGGCGTGATTGTTGAACTGGGATCTGAGGTAAATGGACTTAAAATAGGTGACCGCGTTTCAGCAGAAGGACATGTAACCTGCGGTCATTGTCGTAAGTGCCGGGCGGGCGAGCGTCACTTATGCAGAAACACGGTTGGAATTGGTGTTAACCGTCCAGGGGCTTTTGCCGAATTTATAAGTGTTCCGGCAACCAATATCTGCCCCCTTCCGAGAACCATCAGTGATGATCTTGGGGCCATACTTGATCCGCTTGGCAATGCCGCGCACACGGCACTTGAATTTGATCTGGTTGGTGAAGATGTGCTGATCACTGGTGCCGGACCAATCGGTATCATGGCTGTCGCGATCGCAAAACATGTCGGTGCACGCCATATTGTCATTACGGATATAAATGATTATCGCCTTGGCATCGCCAAACAGATGGGAGCGACAAGGGCTGTCAATGTCAGCCGTAAATCCCTTAGAGATGTAATGGAAGATCTTAATATGACGGAAGGCTTTGATGTCGGGCTTGAAATGAGCGGTAATGCGCGGGCTTTTTCAGATATGCTGGATGTAATGAATCATGGCGGTAAAATTGCGATGCTTGGTATTATGCCAGGGGACACTGCCATTAACTGGAACCATGTCATATTTAAAGGTTTGGAGATCAAAGGAATTTATGGCCGCAGAATGTTTGAAACCTGGTATAAGACCATAGCTATGCTGGAAAGTGGACTGGATCTGAGCCCGGTTCTTACTCATCATTTTAAAATTGATGATTTTGAGGAAGGATTTGAGATTATGCGATCCGGAAATTCAGGGAAAGTCATACTGGATTGGCAATAGAGAAAAGACGATAAATACTCAATAAAAAAAACATTTATTGAAAAAATACGCTTATTGGTTTTTTTCTTTGAACATTTTCCCCTTATTTTTTTCTTTCCGTTCTTTGTCTTCGGCAAGTACGGACTCATAAATCACATAAAATACCAGTGTAATCATACCAAACATAAAGGCCGCAACCATTATTTTTTCCTCTTGTTAGTTATGGCGATTAAGCCACCTCGTTACTTTATAATTGCCGAATTATATCCATCAACAATTTTTTAGTAATTTAACTATATAACTGATACCATAAAAATTAGTTAAAGTAGAATTCAATAAATTACATCATGTTCAAAAGAATAAAAATTAAGAATGTGATATAAGGATAAATTATAGTGAGAGACATCCTATTAGCCCTTTTCCTCCTGTCTGCTCTTCCATTGGTATTATACAGATACCAGATCGGAGGATTGGTTATTGCGTTTATTTCCTTCATGTATCCGCAGAGTAATACTTACGGATTTGCGCTTTCCGTTCAGTGGATTGATATGTTTTTTGTGTTGACGGTCGGGGGCTATATCGTTCAGCAGGGGTATAAAAACTATCAGCACCACCCCCTTGTAACCGCTTTGATAATATTCTTCTTATGGACATGTGTAACTACTCTTTTCTCATTCAACATGTATTATTCATATGAGCCATGGGTTAAATTTTCTAAAATCCTGCTCATTGCCTATGTCGTTTATGCTATGCTCAATACCGAGAAAAGATTGATTGCGTTAATAAAGGTTATGGTGTTGTCCTTTGGATTTTATGGAATTAAAGGTGGTCTTTTTACAATAATCAGCGGAGGAACAGCTCACGTATTAGGTCCCGTAAACAGTTTTTTCGGGGATAATAACGGTATGGCGCTGGTACTTGTGATGACAATTCCTTTTATGATTTATTTTGTTTCCAATGCTGAAAATATTTATCAAAAATATTTTTCTCTGGTTTGCGCCATATTTACGGCAATTGGTGTATTGGGCACTCAATCCAGAACCGGGTTTGCTGCGCTTGTCGTTACCGTTCTTTATTTCACCTGGTTACAGAAAAAACTGTTCCGCGCGATATTGATTATTGCACCTATTGCTTTTGTCGCCATTTATTTTATGCCGCAAAGCTGGACTGACCGAATGGGAACATCAACAAATCTGGAAGAAGACGCATCATTTCAGGGTCGGGTGGATATGTGGCGCGCCTCTGTTAAAATTGCCAATGATCATCCGATAACGGGGGGTGGTTTTAACGTTATTTATGTGCCGGAAGTAATTGTTGAATATATTCCATTGGGGGTAAGAGCCCGTGCCATTCATTCCGGCTATTTTCAAATGATCGCTGAACACGGGTATGCCGGGTTTATGATCTGGATGGGTATACTGGCCTATACATATTTAGTTGCCCGACGATTAGGTCGCCAATCCAAGGATGTCCCCAATATGCCTTGGTTTAAAGATCTTTCAATAGCTATTCGAAGTTCCGTGGTTGGATATATGATTTTGGCCTTCACGGCTAACATCGCGTTTTTTGACCTTCTATATTTTCTGATTGTAATAACAACAATCGCCGATAATGTGATGCAGAAATACAGGGGTTCGGACAAGTTTGATCTTTACAAGCCCGTGGCGATGGCTGCTTAACAATTCAAATCAGTGGCAGGCGATATTAATCCCTTTTTTCGCCAGATATTTCTGATGATATTCCTCCGCAGGCCAGAATTTGGATGCCGGGGAAATCTCGGTGACAACTGGATTTTTAAATTTATTTGAGTGCTCAAGCTTTTCTTTTGAGGCTTCAGCTTTCATTTTCTGATCTTCATTCAGATAAAAAATAGCTGATCTATATTGAGTTCCAACATCTGGTCCCTGTCTATTGAGGGTGGTCGGATCATGGAATTCCCATAAATATTCAAGCAATTCATCATAGCTCACTATTTCAGGGTTGAACGTAATTTCAATAGCTTCTGCATGACCGGTTGTTTTGCCGCAAACTTCCTCGTATGTCGGGTCGCTCGTATCTCCCCCGGTATAACCGACACAGGTTTCAACGACACCATTTACTTTAGAAAAGTTAAGTTCCACTCCCCAAAAACACCCTGCCGCAAAAATCGCTTTTTCCATTATAAGCTCCTCTGTAATTTTCTGTCGCCCTGATTGGCATATATGTTAATATCTATATCTATTCAACCAATATGAAAAGTCAAAAACATGCAAAAGAATGACACTGACTGGAAGTCGGAATTAAGCGAGGAAGAATATAAAATCACTCGTTGTGGCGGCACTGAACATCCTTTCAGCGGAAAATATTATAACCATAAGGAAGAGGGCACTTATCTTTGTAACTGCTGTAAGAAGCCGCTTTTTAGCTCATCAACAAAATATGACAGCGGCAGTGGATGGCCAAGCTTTTATGCGCCTTTTAACGAAGACTCAATAATAGGCCTGCGCGATACCAGTCACGGCATGATCCGGGAGGAAGTAAAATGCCAACATTGTGATGCCCATCTTGGTCATGTCTTTCCCGATGGACCACCACCCACTGGCCTGCGTTACTGCATTAACAGTTTATCGCTGGATTTTAAGCCGGTTAAAAATACAGAATAAGATTAATCGAAGGGCTTAATCAAATGCCTCTTCCCATTTGCCCTGGGTCGATGCCCTTGAATATTCGGTGGCGCGATTTTCAAAGAAATTGGTATGTTCAACGCCATTCAGAATTTCATCCATCCAGGGAAGCGGATTATTACCAACAAAGTATATTGGGTTTAATGAAAGTTGGGTAAGGCGGCGATCAGCAATATAACGAATATAATCCTTTACTTCCTTAGCGGTAAGCCCTTCAATGTCTCCCATTTCAAAAGCAAGATCAATAAACGCATCTTCATGCTCTACCACCGTTTTACAGGCTTCCATCAAATCATTCTGCAGTTCTTCCGTCCAGACTTCCGGATATTCACGTACAAACGTATGAAACAGTTTGATAATTGACGTCATATGAAGCGTTTCATCACGCACGGACCACGTCACTATCTGGCCCATGCCTTTCATTTTATTAAAGCGCGGAAAATTCATCAAAATTGCAAATGAAGCAAAAAGCTGAAGTCCTTCCGTAAAGGCACCAAAAACAGCAAGAGTTTTGGCAATGTCTTCCTTGGTATCGACGCCCCACATCTGCATATAATCATATTTATCTTTCATCTGTTCATATTTGAGGAAAGCTTCATATTCCACTTCAGGAATGCCCAATGTATCCAGAAGGTGACTGTAGGCTGCCACATGAACGGTTTCCATATTGGAAAATGCTGCCAACATCATCTGTACCTCGGTCGGTTTGAAAACCCGGCCATATTTCTGCATATAACAGTTATTCACTTCCACATCAGCCTGGGTAAAAAAGCGGAATATCTGCATCAGAAGATTTCTCTCGGAATCAGAGATTTTCATATTCCAGTCTTTAATATCATCGGCCATCGGCACTTCTTCCGGTAGCCAGTGAACACGCTGCTGTGTCAGCCAGGCGTCATATGCCCAGGGATATTGAAAAGGTTTATAATAAATACGTTCCTGTAGTAGCGGCATTATGTTATCCGGTTTGTTTGTGGTTTATTCTTATTGACAAGACAGACACTCTTCATAATCCGCTGACTCGTGTGTTCTGGCCATTTCCTTAAGCATCGCATCTTTAGCCTGATTGCTTGATGCTTCGGAACTTTCCGCACGCTGTATTGAAAGCGAACGGCAGTAATAAAGGCTTTTAAGGCCTTTTTTCCATGCCTGGAAATGAATTTGATGGAGGTCCCGCTTATGGACATCCGCCGGCAGGAAAATATTTACGGATTGTGCCTGATCAACAAGCGGTGCACGGTCAGCCGAATGCTCAACAACCCAGCGCTGATCAAGCTCAAATGCGGTTTTGAAGACATCCTTTTCATGATCACTCAGGAAATCAAGATGTTGTACAGACCCGCCATTGACCGTAATGTTGGACCATATTTCCTCTGTATTTTTGCCTTTTTCCTCCAACAGTCGGGTCAAAGCCCGGCTTCTTACGTTAAACGAGCCGGAAAGGGTTTTCTGGGTAAAGCTGTTTGCAGCAATCGGTTCAATGCCTGGACTTGCCCCACCACAGATAATAGAAATAGAAGCGGTCGGGGCAATTGCGGTTTTATTGGAGAACCGCTCCATAATGCCGTAATCTGCCGCATCCGGACATGGTCCTTTTTCAAGTGCCAGTTTTTTGGACGCTTTATCCACACCTTCTTTTATATGATTGAACATTTTTTTGTTCCAGACCTGTGCCATTACGCTTTCAAACGGGATCATACGGTCCTGAAGGAAAGAATGGAATCCCATTGCTCCTAGTCCGACACTGCGCTCACGCATAGCTGCATATTTAGCCCGAGACATGGAATCCGGCGCCCGGTCAATGAAATCCTGAAGCACATTATCAAGAAAGCGCATCAGATCTTCAATGAAGAGCTCCTGATCTTTCCACTCGTCATATTTTTCAAGGTTGATGGAAGAAAGACAGCATACGGCCGTTCTCTGGTTACCCAGATGGTCCATCCCTGTCGGCAATGTAATCTCACAACAAAGGTTGGATGTTTTAACATTCAGTCCTGCCAGTTTGTGATGTTCGGGTGTTGCGTCATTCACATGGTCGATATTAAGTATGTAGGGTTCGCCGGTTTCAATACGGGCGGTCAGAATTCTGATCCACAAATCCCGCGCTTTAACCCTTTTCTGGACAGTACCATCATGCGGACTGGTAAGTCCCCATTCCTCATCCGCTTCCACCGCACGCATGAAAGCGTTTGATACGGCAACACCATGGTGAAGATTTAAGGCTTTCCTGTTAGGATCTCCACCGGTTGGGCGACGGATTTCAATAAATTCTTCAATTTCCGGATGGCTGATCGGCAGATAAACGGCAGCACTACCCCGACGGAGAGACCCTTGTGAAATGGCCAGCGTCTGACTGTCCATCACACGAATGAACGGGATGATGCCGGATGTTTTACCATTTGTGCTGACATTCTCACCAATTGAGCGGAGATTACCCCAGAAACTGCCAATTCCACCCCCTTTGGAAGCCAGCCAGACATTCTCGTTCCATAGTTCCACAATACCGGCAAGACTGTCGTTTGCTTCATTCAAAAAACAAGATATAGGGAGACCGCGTTTGGTGCCGCCATTGCTTAAGACCGGGGTGGCCGGCATAAACCAAAGCTGACTGATATAATCATAAAGTCGTTGAGAATGCGCTTCATTATCACCATAATAACTGGCTACGCGGGCAAACATATCCTGATATGTTTCATCCGGCATTAAATATCGATCGGTAAGGGTCGCCTTACCAAAAGATGTTAACAAGTCGTCTCTGCGATCGTCGGTTTTTACCCGTGAATGATCTTTAACCTGAATAGTTTCATTAAGAACTGATGCAGACAATATTTCCACTCCCTTTAATCTAACCCGAACATTCTTTCAGGTTAAAAGCATTTTTTATAAAACGACTCCGAAAAAGCCAATATTATACATTAGATTCGACCAAACATGAACCTGACGGCTTATAATTTCGATGTGTTTCCTGTATTTTTTTAGGCGACTACAATAGGCACTCGAACAAACAAATCACGCTAAAAATCATCCTAATTTTTGCTAGTGTATTGTAGTATAATCATTTTCTTGATCGCCACCCTTCAAAAATTCAAATAACACAAGATATGGTATTTGCGACATAAAAAAATGTCAACAACTAGTATGCCGCATTTTTTTAAATTTTTGTTAACTATAATATTTCTGCGGCCTTCAGCCGGTAAAAAAATAAATTATTTTTTCGGTTTTATTTTTCCTGTTGGAAGTGCTGCTAACGGATTATCCGGCCACGGGTGTTTTGGATAACGTCCTTTCATCTCTTTTTTGATTTCGGGATAGGAGTTTTTCCAGAAACCCGCCAGATCTGCTGTGATCTGAAGCGGTCTTCGCGCAGGCGATAAAAGATGAACTGAAAGAGCAAGTTTACCATCAAGAATGGATGGTGTTTTTTGCTCGCCAAACATTTCCTGCAGCTTCACAGACAGAACTGGCGGATTGACTGAATAATCAATAGCGATTTCAGAGCCACTTGGGACTTTAAAATGTGTTGGTGCCAGCTTATCCAATAATTGAATTTGCTGCCAGCTCATGCTGTTTCTGAGTATATCATATAGATCAAGTTTTTTTAATGCGGCACGACTGGTAATATTTTCAAGAAACGGACCAAGCCAGTCTTCAAGTGTTGAAGATAAATGTTCGTCACTAAGGTTCGGAAAATCAGCATCATATTCTTTCCTGATCAATTCTACCCTTTCTTTGAACGAAACACTTTTTTTATCCCAGGGAAGAGCTTCAAGGCCCATTTTCCTAATTCCGTCCGCCATGGACGATATTATTTTTTCGGCATCAGGACGTTCAAGAATGGTGACCTTGAGGGGAATTTTTCCCAGCATAATTTTATTATGGGCATTAATTTTTTCTAGTTTATCATCCCATTCAATAATTTGTTCCTCTGAAATAAGATATTTAAAATGCTCCTCTATATCTTCCAATAAAATGGGAGCCGCCATATAAATCCGGGCATCCCTTTCACCTTTATCCAGGTTAGCAACCGACAAATACTTTTCAGTACTCAGCGGGTCTTCTTTTTGAAGTAGCGCAGCTCTGCCACCGGATAAAATATAACTTCCTGACATATTCTGACGCCGGGCAGCAATTCTGTCCGGAAAGGCTGTTGCCAGACAAAGGCCGGTCTTTTCAATATTCAGTGTTGCATCGTTTATTTTAAATTCTTTTTGCCAGATATTTATTTGTTTTAATATTTTTTTTGCGGCATTGATTTGACAGTCCATATTTTTGGCTTCTTTTATATCGCCACGTCTCACCATTTCAAGGGCTTCTATACGTAGACGCAAATCCACCGTTTTGAAATCCGTCTTTAACTGAAGAATATCCCTTTCCTGAAGCAGTGCCGCAATGGTTATAGCTAGCAGACCATGACCAAGTTCAGTCAACTTTAAAATCATATGCGACAACCTCGGGTGCATAGGAAATTTAGCCATCCGCCTGCCATGATCCGTAATCAGGTAATTTTTATCCAGGGCTCCAAGGGCGTAAAGCAGCCCCTTTGCCTGTTCGATTGACACCGGATCCGGTATATCCAGCCACTTTAATTTTGCCGGATCATCAACACCCCAAAGTGCCAGATTTAACACCAACGGAACCAGATCCGCATTGGTTATTTCTGGGTCATTATAGGGCCTGAGCGCTCTGTTTGCGGCTTCTGTCCAAAGACGATAGCAAACACCTTCCTCAAGACGTCCAGCCCGCCCAGCTCTCTGGTCCGCAGAGGCTTTTGAAACAACTGATGTTTCAAGACCCGTCATCCCGCTTTTAATATCAAAAACGGCCGTGCGGCTCAGGCCCGCATCTATAACAATTCTTATCCCTTCGATTGTCAGACTGGTTTCCGCTATGTCAGTAGACAATACAATTTTCCGCATGCCTTCCGGCACCGGTTTGATGGCACGGTCCTGTTCCTCAAAAGACAGCATCCCGTAAAGTGGGCAGATCATGACATTCTGATCCAACTGTTTCTCTTCCAATAGTTTTCTTGTGCGCTCAATTTCCCCGGCACCAGGAAGAAAGGCAAGGATGCTGCCTTTTTCTTCTATTAAGGCCTTTACAATCACATTGACTGTTTCTTCTTCAATCCGACCCGAAATTTTGTTATCCAGATAACGATAAGAAACATCAAAACTGCGGCCAACACTGGTCAGAACTGGAGCACCTGACATCAGTTCTGCAAGTCGTGCCCCATCAATCGTCGCAGACATTACCAGAATTTTCAGATCTTCCCTAAGCCCTTCCTGAATATCAAGACTAAGCGCGAGTCCCAAATCCGCCTCAAGAGATCTTTCATGAAATTCATCAAAAATGATAAGGCCGATACCGTCAAGCTCCGGATCGTTCTGAATTTTACGAATAAGAACACCTTCCGTTACGACCTCAATTCTCGTACGGGTGCTGATCTTACTTTCCATCCTTACACGGTAACCAATCTTTTCACCAACTTTTTCACCCAGAAGTTCTGCCATACGTCTTGCTGCTGCGCGGGCCGCCAGTCGTCTTGGTTCCAACATGATTATTTTTTTATTGCCCAACCAACTTTCATCAAGCAGTTCAAGCGGTACTGCCGTCGTTTTCCCGGCTCCGGGCGGCGCCTGTAGAACAAGTCTATTATTCTCCAGACATGCTTTTTTAAGCAATGGAATAATTTCATAAATGGGGAGATTAACTGTCATGACACTCTGTTTAAATTGGCTTGAACGCAAAGTAAATATTCTAATTTAATGCTCAAATTCATCCCTTTATTCTAAAATATTCTTTTATTTTTGCTGAGATAAAACGAATTTTCTTCGTGATGATTAATTTTTCATCTTGCAATTTCTGAAATCACAATGTAGTTATATCGCCTGGATACAGTTTTAGTCTGCAGACACTATGGGTTAAACCCTGTTTAACATAACCATAAACTGCGGCTGTCTACAAAAATGCTGAGCACTGATCATAAACAATTTTCCCTTTAGGAAACGTTGATCATAATGCTCGGCCTGACGCATGCCTGTGAATTGTTTCACATGTGTCAAAGTATGATATATTTATATTAATGAGGAATTATTGAATGACCCATCAGGTGCCATTAAATAGTCGTGGACTGCCAAAATCCCAAGGACTGTACAATCCTGAAAATGAACATGATGCCTGCGGCATCGGTTTTCTTGCCAATATTAAAGGCCGGAAAAGTCATGCTATAATTAAGCAGGGTTTACAAATTCTTGAAAATCTTACTCACCGCGGTGCTGTAGGTGCCGACCCGCTGGCTGGCGACGGAGCCGGAATATTGCTTCAAATTCCTGATAAATTTATGCGTGCTGAAGCCAAAAAGCTTGATATCACATTGCCTAAAGCAGGTGAATATGGCGTGTTGATGATCTTTCTGCCACATGAGAAAAAAACACGGGAAAAAATCAAAAAAACATTTGAAGATCTGGTGGTTCAGGAAGGTCAGAAATTCCTTGGCTGGCGCGATGTGCCAACCGATAATTCAAAATTCAGTGAGAATGTGAAATCTACTGAACCTTTTATTGCCCAGGGTTTTGTCGGACAGGCCGACAATATTAAAAGAAACGGTGATTTCGAACTCAAACTTTATATCATCCGCAAACAGCTTTCCAATATCGTTATTGAAATGGAAGAAGATACCAGCGCATACTATGGGTGTAGCTGTTCAAGCCGGACAATTCTTTATAAAGGCATGCTACTTGCCGGTCAGGTCGGTGAATATTATAAAGACCTGCTCGATGAGCGGGTAACATCCGCCCTTGCTCTCGTTCACCAGCGTTTTTCGACCAATACATTCCCAACATGGAGTTTGGCGCAGCCGTTTCGCATGGTCTGCCATAATGGTGAAATTAACACTGTTCGCGGTAACGTCAACTGGATGGCCTCACGCCGTTTCAATATGAAATCGGAGGTTATTGGCGAAGACCTGGCCAAACTCTGGCCGCTAATTCCCGAGGGCCTTTCAGATACGGCATGTTTTGATAATGCGCTGGAGCTTCTGGTGGCCGGCGGGTACAGCATAACACAGGCGATGATGATGATGATCCCGGAAGCATGGGCTGGGAACCCACTGATGAGCGCAGAAAGAAGGGCCTTTTATGAATATCATGCGGCCCTTATGGAACCATGGGATGGACCGGCGGCCGTTGCCTTTACAGACGGTTTTCAAATTGGGGCGACCCTTGATCGGAACGGACTGCGTCCGGCACGCTATATTGTGACTGACGATGATATGGTTATTCTGGCGTCTGAAGCAGGCGTGCTGCCGATCCCGGAAGAAAAAATTGTCCAGAAATGGCGTCTTCAACCCGGCAAAATGCTGCTGATTGACACTATACAGGGACGCATTATTTCAGATGATGAAATAAAGCAGGAACTGGCCAGTGCTTTTGATTATCAGGACATCCTGAACCGCACTCAGATTAAACTGGAAGAACTGCCGTCTGAAGTTGCGCCGCAACCGTCAAGTGGCGTTGATCTGCTTAAAAAACAGCAGGCCTTTGGCTATACACAGGAAGATTTAAAGCTTCTGTTCCCGCCAATGGTCACCAGTGGTCAGGAGGCCCTCGGATCAATGGGAACCGATACGCCCATTTCAGCTCTATCTGATAAATCAAAATCGCTTTATACCTATTTCAAGCAAAATTTTGCTCAGGTGACAAATCCACCGATCGATCCGATCCGCGAAGAAGCTGTTATGTCGCTGGTTTCCTTCATTGGGCCAAGACCGAACCTTCTTGATCTGGAAGGTATTGGTACCCATAAACGTCTGGAAGTCAGTCAGCCCATTTTGCGCAATCAGGATCTGGAAAAAATCAGAACGATTGGCGATATTCCCGACAATGATTTCAGAACCATCACTATTGATTTTACTTATGATGCCAAAACCGGCGCCGGTGGCATGGATAATGCGATTGAAAGCATCTGCCTTCTGTCCGAAGTTGCGGTGATAGAGGGGGATAATATTATTATTCTTTCCGACCGCAATGTATCAGAAGATCGGATTGCCATTCCGTCACTGCTGGCCACCTCTGCGGTTCATCATCATCTGATTAGAAGAGGTCTTAGAACATCTGTCGGGCTCGTCATCGAGACTGGTGAAGCCAGAGAAGTCCATCATTTCTGTGCCCTGGCCGGTTATGGTGCAGAAGCAATTAACCCATATCTTGCTTTTGAAACCATTGAAAATATGTTGCCGCAGCTTCCGGAAGAAGTGAGCGTTGAAACCGCAAAACAGCGTTATCTTAAAGCCATCAACAAAGGCATTCTTAAGGTTATGTCCAAAATGGGCATTTCGACATATCAGTCATATTGCGGTGCCCAGATTTTTGATGCAGTCGGCCTGAACAGTGCTTTTATTGAAAAATATTTTACCAATACCAAATCAGCAATTGAAGGTGTAGGCCTTAATGAAATCGCCCGTGAAACTGTGATGCGACATGCCCAGGCCTTTGGCGACAGTCTGATTTATAAAAAATCACTGGATGTGGGTGGTGATTATGCGGTCCGTGTACGTGGAGAAGCCCACCAGTGGAATTCAGACACCATAAGCACGCTCCAGCATGCGGTGCGGAGCAATTCAGCAGAAACATACGAGCAATTCTCGAAGCTGGTCAATGAACAGTCAGAAAAACTGATGACTCCTCGAGGTCTTTTCAAAATCAAACCGCTTAACAAAGCCATTCCTATTGATGAAGTGGAACCAGCGGCAGAGATCGTAAAACGGTTTGCAACCGGCGCCATGTCATTTGGCTCCATCAGTCGGGAAGCCCATACAACACTTGCCATCGCCATGAACAAAATCGGCGGAAAGTCAAACACAGGTGAAGGTGGGGAAGAACCAGACCGGTTTACCCCCGACAGAAACGGGGATCTGCGCCGCAGTGCGATTAAACAGGTTGCTTCCGGCCGGTTTGGCGTCACCACCGAATATTTGGTCAATGCCGATGATATTCAGATTAAAATGGCACAGGGTGCAAAACCCGGTGAAGGTGGTCAGCTGCCCGGACATAAAGTTGACCCGGTGATTGCCAAAGTGCGTCATTCTACGCCGGGCGTTGGGTTGATTTCGCCACCACCTCACCATGATATTTATTCGATTGAGGATCTGGCACAGTTGATTTACGACTTGAAAAACGTCAATTCAGCTGCACGCATAAGCGTAAAACTGGTTTCTGAAATTGGTGTTGGTACTGTTGCCGCCGGCGTTTCAAAAGCAAAGGCAGATCATTTGACCATTTCAGGTTATGATGGTGGTACCGGGGCAAGCCCGCTTACATCATTGAAGCATGCCGGTTCTCCGTGGGAAATCGGACTGGCTGAAACACAACAGACCTTGGTTCTTAACCGTCTACGTGACCGAATTTCGGTACAGGTGGATGGCGGCCTTAAAACCGGCCGCGATGTTATTATCGGTGCCCTTCTGGGGGGATGAATTCGGTTTTGCCACCGCGCCGCTTATTGCAACAGGCTGCATCATGATGCGCAAATGCCATTTAAATACTTGCCCGGTTGGGGTGGCTACACAGGATCCTGTCCTTCGCCGCAAATTTACCGGCAAGCCGGAACATGTGATAAATTATTTTTTCTTTGTCGCGGAAGAAGCCAGAAAAATCATGGCTGAAATGGGTGTGCGCAGTCTTAATGAAATTATTGGACGGTCTGACCTGCTGGATAAAAATGAAGCGATTAGCCACTGGAAAAGTGACGGACTTGATTTTTCAAAGATTTTCCACATGGTGCCCGCAGCAAAAGGGGATGATATTTACAACACCAAAAAACAGACCCATGAAATTGCCGATATTCTTGACCGGAAACTAATCAAAGAGGCTAAGAAAGCACTTGAAGATAAAAAACCGGTTCAGATTATAACCGATATCCATAACTATGACCGCTCCACTGGGGCAATGCTTTCCGGTGAACTGGCAAAGCGTTATGGCCATAAAGGGTTGCCGGATGATACCATTCATATTAAGGCCAATGGTACAGCAGGACAAAGTTTTGGCGCGTTTGTTGCACAAGGTATTACTATTGAACTTGAAGGTGAGGCAAACGATTATGTCGGTAAGGGCTTAAGCGGTGGCAAACTAATCATTTATCCACCGAAAGAAAGCCATATTGTTCCGGAAAAAAGTATTATAGTCGGCAATACCGTCTTATTTGGCGCTATCAATGGTGAATGTTATTTCCGCGGTGTAGCTGGCGAACGGTTTGCCGTAAGAAACAGTGGCGCCATTGCAGTCGTCGAAGGAGTCGGCGATCATGGTTGTGAATATATGACTGGTGGTTGCGTGGTGGTCATCGGGCCAACGGGTCGTAATTTTGCGGCTGGCATGAGCGGCGGTATTGCTTATGTTCTTGATGAAGAAGGTGAATTTGAAAGTCGCTGCAACCTTTCAATGGTTGCACTTGAGCCGCTTCCTGAAGAAGATGCCATGGCAAAACTAATCCATGCTTCTGGGGAGCTGGAAGGCCATGGTCGCGTTGATGTGCTTCGTGGTAATATGTCAGGATATGATAAGGAACGACTAACTCGGCTTCTTGAAAATCATATGCGCTACACCAACAGTGAACGGGCGAAAAAGATACTCGCCAATATCGACTGGTATCTGCCAAAATTCGTAAAAGTAATGCCGGTAGAGTATAAACGCGCGCTTGAAGAAATGGCCGCCGCAGCAACATCACTTTCTGCCTATACCGGACAAGGAGAATAATAATGGGTAAACCAACTGGATTTCTGGAACTCCCCCGTCAGGACCGTACATATGCACCGGCCGGTGACCGGGTTCGACACTATAAGGAATTTGTTAATCCGTTATCTGACGGCGCCATTGCAAAACAGGGTGGCCGCTGCATGGATTGCGGCATTCCTTTTTGTCATACGGCCTGTCCGGTCAATAATATGATCCCCGACTGGAACGATCTGGTCTGGAACCGGGACTGGAAAGAAGCTTGTGACAACCTCCATTCAACCAATAACTTTCCAGAATTTACTGGTCGTGTGTGCCCGGCTCCTTGCGAGGCTGCCTGTACATTAAATATCGAAGATCAGCCGGTAACCATCAAAACGATTGAATGTGCCATCGTTGACAAGGGATGGGAAAATCACTGGATTAAACCACAAATTGCCCGTGTTAAAACGGACAAAAAATTGCTGTGATAGGGTCTGGTCCTGCTGGATGGCCTGCGCTCAGCAACTTGCCAGGCTGGTCATAAAGTATCTCTTTATGAAAAGAACCGCCGGGTTGGTGGGTTGCTGCGCTATGGCATTCCTGATTTTAAATGGAAAAATCACTGATTGATCGCCGCGTGCGACAAATGGAACAGGAAGGTGTCACCTTCTGACCAGTATGGAGGTTGGAAACGATATTCAGGCTCATAAAATTGTTGAACATTATGATGCTGTTGTTCTTGCGGGAGGAGCTGAAAAACCCCGCGATCTGCCGATCCCCGGGCGTAAATTAAAAGGTATTCACTTTGCAATGGATTATTTGACCCAGCAAAATCGCCGTAATGCTGGTGAGCCCTTGCCCAATATTAAAGATATCGTTGCATCGGGTAAAAAAGTAGTCGTGATTGGCGGCGGCGATACCGGTTCCGATTGTATCGGGACGGCCTTTCGCCAGCGTGCAGTATCCGTCACCCAGCTTGAAATTATGCCTAAACCCCCTGTTAAAGTGAATAAAGGGGTAACCTGGCCAAACTGGCCCCATATATTCCGGACCTCAACATCACAGGAAGAAGGCGCAGATCGAGAATTCAGCGTGGCAACAACAGAATTTATTGGTGACGAAGACGGAAATGTTGAGGCGATCCGTATGCATCATGTTGATGCCAATTTTAACAAAATAGAAGGCAGCGAGTATGAAATGGATGCTGATCTTGTGCTGCTTGCCATGGGTTTCACCAATCCGGTAAAAGAAGGTCTTCTTGAGCAGCTATCTGTTGCCCTGGATGACCGGGGCAATGTCAAAGCGCCAACAACGAATTACAAAACCAATCTGCCTAAAGTTTTTGTTGCCGGAGACATGCGCCGTGGACAGTCCCTTGTTGTCTGGGCAATTAGGGAAGGTCGACAGGCCGCACAGGCGGTTGATGAATATTTGATGGGCAAGTCAGATTTGCCCAGATAGTTAAAACAGAGTTATAAAAAGACATCCTGAATGCAGGATGCCTTTTTCATTTCTATAGATATAAAACTTCCTCCGTGATATACGACCTTTTTAAGGAAGCTAAGTTATGAAAGAATTGGAAAACAGGCTTGATGCCCTGGAAATCAAGATTGCTCATCACGAGAGACATATTAATGACCTCAGCGATATGGTTTCTGAACAGTGGAAGATGATTGAAAAACTTGGAAGGTTGCTTTCCAAGGCAGATGCACGTCTGGAAAGCCTTGAGAATAACAGTGCTGGCGATGGATCCAGTTTACTGGATGAGAAACCACCACATTACTAAAGGATAAATTATGAAACTCAGTTTTATCGGACTTGGTGTCATGGGCTACCCGATGGCAGGACACCTTCAAAAAGCCGGTCATGATGTATGCGTTTATAACAGGACAACAAAAAAAGCCGAAAACTGGACAAAGAAATATGGTGGTAATTTTGCCCCTACCCCGCGTGAAGCTGTGAAGGGGGCGGAAATTGTTTTCGTCTGTGTTGGCAATGATGATGATGTCCGCTCTGTTATTTATGGCAAGGATGGCGCTCTTGCCGGAATGGCCCCTGAAACCAAATTGGTTGATCACACGACAACATCCGCTGAACTTGCACGGGAACTGGGAAAAGCCTGTCGCGAAAAAAATATTGCCTTTCTTGATGCACCCGTATCCGGCGGGCAGGCCGGTGCTGAAAATGGTGCCCTCACCGTTATGATCGGTGGAGAGGAAGAAGCTTTTCAGAAAATTGACCCGATTATCAAATGTTATGCCAAAAAAAGCCGGTTACTGGGCCCAATCGGGAGCGGACAGCTGGCCAAAATGGTCAATCAGATATGTATAGCCGGTGTTGTACAGGGATTGTCTGAAGCTCTCAACTTTGCCATGAAAACAGGCTTGAATGCTAATGATGTGGTTGATGTTATTTCAAAGGGAGCCGCGCAGTCCTGGCAAATGGATAACCGTGCCTCAACCATGATCCGGGGCGAATTTGATTTTGGCTTTGCGCTGGACTGGATGAGAAAAGATCTGGGCTTTGCTCTTGCAGAAGCTGAAAAAAATGATATATCCTTACCGATAACCAGGCTTGTAGATGGCTATTATAAGGAAATACAGGAAAATGGTGGCGGACGCTGGGATACATCAGCCCTCATTACCCTGCTTACGAAACACTAACAGGTATATTATGATGACAAGTACTTCAGCCACTTTTTCACGCGACAGTTATTCTTTATTTACGGCAATAGGGCGGGGTTTAAAACGTTCCTGTCCACATTGTGGCAAAGGTCATGTTTTCAAGGGATATCTAAAGCCGAATGACTGCACAAACTGCGCGGCACCGATTGGAGAGATCAGGGCAGATGATCTGCCACCCTATCTGACAATTTTTCTGGTCGGCCATATAGTTGTGCCACTGCTGCTATTTGTTGAAGCACTTTATCATCCATCTTTATTTTTTCAGATGGCGATCTGGCCAACTCTTGCCCTGCTTCTCACTCTATTATTCTTACCCTTCATCAAAGGAGGCGCATTGGGCTTGATGTGGTATTTAAGAATTAAGGGTGACGAACAGCATTAATGATCTGAGACTTCAAATTCATCGTGATAACCGGTTCTGAAGGAAAGCCCTGCTTTC
This sequence comes from Emcibacteraceae bacterium, assembly GCA_041396985.1. Taxonomy (NCBI): domain Bacteria; kingdom Pseudomonadati; phylum Pseudomonadota; class Alphaproteobacteria; order Emcibacterales; family Emcibacteraceae; species Emcibacteraceae bacterium. Next base: position 335,691 of record JAWKXO010000002.1, on the reverse strand, counting down.
GTCAGAATAATACGGTATGGGAATTCTGATTTAGCCAGACCTTTTCTTTCAAGCACTTTCCAGACTATTTCATTTGCAAGTCCGCTGGCATCCTTTGCTGAAACCACAAACTTACCAATATGGACATGGTTACCGTGTGGCCGCGGGATAAACATAATCGAAATATCCTCCGATCCCTCAATTCTGGCCGAAGTTTCCTCACTTTTGGCAAGTTCCTGAAACAGAGCCAGCGTTTTGGTCTGAAGTGCATTTAATTTTATTTTTTTGTCGACCATAATAATCTCCAATCATTTTATTATTTTTTCATTCATAGAGTTTTTATGGATTAAAAGCATTTATTTTTATCAATAAACTTGATTTTTTAGAAAATTAGAAGTACTTGACTTAGGTCAATGCTTTTATTGAAAAAAGATTTAAAAATACTCAGGAAAGAAAAGGAAGAAGATGGCTAATACAATTACTTTTATTGTGTGCGTTATTGTAACCGCGTTTTTATTACTCTCAATCGCACTGGCAGGTCCGCATTTATTGCTTCCTGCAACTGCAATGATCGTAACTGTGTGGATTGGTGGTCTTTGTATTTATGTCGCTGACGGAATGTTAAATTCGCGCGATAAAATTGAGAAAGACTGGGAAGCCAAACATCCTGAATAATCAGGAACCTTTTAAAGTGAATACCCTGAGTACTTAATACCTGATAAGTACTGTTACTAGGCACCTTGTTTTAACAAGGTGCCTTTTTTTTGCTAATTCTCCTACCCTACATCTGCCGGTGGTTCACTAAAATCGGCCCATATACTGTATCCATTTTTATTTTCCAAATAATTCATAAGAGCAATAACAGGACGACGATCATAAATTCTGTCCGCATCATTCATAAGAATCTGAACCGCCTTATTCATTTCCATTCCCTGACGATGGGCACGCATACTGATCATACCGACAAATGCGTTGGCAACCGAAACAATTCTTGCTGAAAGCAAAATATCTTCGCCTGAAAGGCCTGATGGCTGACCGCTGCCATCCCAATGCGCCTGCATTTGCCTGAGCGTTTCAGCAACCGGACCTTCAAATTCAATATCCTGAACCAAATCAGCGCTCTTAAGCATACTTGAACGGATTGTGGTCAGCTCTTCCCTGGTTAAATTTGTCGGTTTGGTCAGGATTTCTCTTGGAACCAGTATTTTACCCAAATTCATCATTGCGCCAGCCAGCTCCGCCGTTGCCGATGTTGTATCATCAACCTGCAATTCCGCAGATAATATTTTAGTAACAGCAACAACACGTTGCGAATGGGCCGCACTATACGGATCACGACTGGCAATAATCATTGTAAGAGTAGAAACCAGGCTTTTTAATCCAAGCTCTCTTTTCAGTCTGTTTTGCTCAATTTCTGTAATATCATCCTTAATAATAAGCACACCTTTTTCCTGATGCGCTTTTCCATCACTGATCAGCATAGGAATATAACTTGCCTTGATTGTCTTAGGATTATCCGTAGGGCCTACATTCCTTATTTCGCTTACAATTTTATTATCGGTAAGAACTTTTTCACAATGAACTTCATCAATGCGTACTTTGGCCCGTCCCAAAATTGCGGATGGCTGTTTGCCGATCATATCTTCCGGTCTGGAATTAGCCATCGTCGCCGCTTTTGAATTTACAAAAGTATAATGACCATTTTCATCAACAGCCGTAATTTCGCTGGGTTGGCTGTTGGTAACGATGCTCATAAATTCGCTTAGGTTCTCGTATTTTCTTAATAATGCTTTTTGTTTTCTAACCGCCTTCTCCAAACGTACCGATATGCTATGGCGCCATACAAGTACAAGGATAGCTGCAAAGCTGATTATGATCAGAAAGGAAATAATCAGAATGTTTCTTTTTCTTGCAACTGTATCGGATAGTGCTTCTGACCGATCTATTGTCCTGACCAGCATCCAGTTTGTTCCGTCAATCATTTTGCCTGAAACAAGAACCCATTCCCCTGAAGAATTCATCATCACACCCATTTTCCCAGGATTCTCATAAGCATATTCCGCAGCCAGCAATGGCGTTTCGGCAGATAAAGAAGGCTGATAATCAGGATCTGTTTCCCTGATATTCTGTATATAGTGGATCATTCCATCTTTTTTCACGATCAAATAATTATTTGCCGTCAGAACAGTTTCACCTGGCTGTTTAAGCAACTCAAAAAATTCGTTGCCCAACATTCTTATAGCGATCACAAAACCAAGCGCACCGCTTTTCTGATCACCGTCTATTGCAAAAATCGGGGCGATAATGGCAACTGTTGGCAACCCATTCTCGCCCATATAAGGTCCGATTAAATGCGTATTCTGAACAGCATCTTTGGAAAGATACGTCTTTACATCATCAGGAACCGTTGGCATCGACAGAGTTGAAGTTATGATCTGACCCTGCGCATCGGTAAGGGCAATCCCCGCATCATGATGCTTTTCAATATTTGCCTTTATCTGATAGCCTGCTTCATTCTGACTAGAAATATATCCGTTTTCCAGAGCACGGTCCGATAATAATGGCAAAAGATATTCTTTCATCGCTTCTGCCGCTGACCTATCAAGCCCCATATCATTATTTAGATTGGTGAAATATAATTGAACCGAGCTATTCTGAGAAAGCAGCTCAATCACTTCTTTTTGTTTATTAATCCATTTGGATAAAACATCACTACGGCCATTGAGAACAAGGGACAGATGACTTTGCCATACGAGGGTCTCACGCTTCTCTTCCGATCTGGAAAATTGCCAGGCAGAAATCATAGCCGCCATTGCAGCAATCAGGAGTAATATGACAATGATGAGTGTTTTATTTTTTAATTTTTTCCCCATCCTATTATTCATTGGTATCGCCTTATCCATCAAATTTTTTTCATTCTTAACCGATAGGTAACCATAACTTATGTATATTTCTTTAATATTTTACTGATTAAGGCCGATTGAAGAAAATAAATGCTTAAAATTATAAAAAAATCGATGATATTTTGTATTCTGCTCTGCCTGAGTATTTCCATTGCCTATGCAGAAGTCAGAAACGGGCTATTTGGATCTATCGAATTTAAATCCACTGAACTGAGTGCTTTTAAAAAATGGGCCGACCAGAGAAGCCGTCATAATAATGACTTACATCAATCAGAAAAAACGCCTTATAAGGCAGATCAAAACTGCCGCAGAACGAAAGCATTCAAATGTGTGGATCAGGCTTGGCAGGAAATGATAAATTCCGTTAGAAACCAACCCGATAAAGATAAAATGGAAACGGTCAATAAATATCTGAACGAATCTTCTTATATAACTGATATGGTTAACTGGCATCAGGAGGATTACTGGGCAACAATCAATCAATTTTTGGGTAAAGATGGTGATTGTGAGGATTATGCTATTGCCAAATATTATTCACTAAAAGAGCTTGGGTTCAAAGTGGATCAAATGCGCATCGTTATTGTACACGACAATAACCTAAATATAGCGCATGCTATTCTTGCCGTTTATCTCAATGATAACATTTGGATTCTTGATAATCAGGTTTCCCACATCATCAGCTCTGATCAGGTTGTCCATTACCGGCCACTTTATTCTATTAACGAGAAAGCCTGGTGGCTCCATAAAATCACTTAAGCAAACAATAAAATTTTAACCAATTGGAACTATAGTGTCTAAAGGGTGAATAACAAATTGAACGAGTTTAAAATTTAAGATGCAAGCGACAAAAAAAGATCCTTATTCAGAAAGTTCTGCGCCCCCCTCACAGATAGAAGAACTTTACCAGTATATTAGAACATTTCGGCGGTTCCCAAATGGCTATCGCGCTATTCATATGCATTTTTCTATTCTTGACAGATTACATCAGCAGCCACATCACCGTCGGGCAATTGCAACCGCTTTTAACAAGCTGGTCAATTCATATGAAGGAAAGTTATTCTGGACACAAAATTTTGATTTTTTCTTTGTTTGCAAAGGCTGTCCGACATCAAGAATCGAAGCAGCAAAATTTGATGCAATTAGGGCCGTCAATGATTCGCCGATTTTGAAACAAATTATCGACAACAGTAAAGATGATGAACTTTGTGACTGGTATGACCTTTCAACAGAATATGAGAAGTTTTATGATTTTGTCGAAAAGCTTCGCAGAGGAATGAATGAAGGCAATACTGAGAATGTGAGCCAGGCGCCTAATTTGAAAACTCTTATGACATCACTTGATCAGGATAATATGCCGGTAAAAAATAAACCTTCTCAGAATGTTGTTGAAAAAAAGGAACAAAAGACAGTTCCCAGTTATGAACATCTATTTCAAAAGTCTATTACGCCGGCAATTGGACCAATCCAGCTTGATAAACTGGAACGTAATGTTTTGAATATGGATATGTACTCTCTCATTGATGAGCAAAATATCTGTGTTGTTGTCGACAACCTGGCCCCTCAGATCGTTTTTACAAAAAAATATATTTCTCTTGATGAGGTCAACAACTCTATTCTGCCTGGATATAATATTTCTGGCGACATATGGCTTTTCCAACGTTTGACAGAAACATTTGACCTAAAACTGATGCAGGCTCTTATAGATTATAAAAGCTTCCCTGAGACAGTGCTCTCCATCAATATGAATGTCTCTACCATTTCAACCAAAGAATTTGATAAATTTATTGCGAAACAAAAATCCCTGTCAGATCATCCTCTGGTTCTGGAGATAACCTTATTTGATATCATGTCGGATTTAACTGCTTATTATAAGGCACAGGAAAAAATTAATCGATTAGGCTGTAAAATATGCATTTGCAAAATGGATGTTCAGTCACTTTATGTTCTTAACCGCGAACTCATTAATGTTGATTTTCTGAAAATTCGCTGGAAAAAGAATTATCTAAACGCCCTTAGTCAGACAGATAAAGACAGGATTAAAGAAGCGATTAAAACCCAGGGCAAGATGCGTGTAGTGCTTTCCGATTGCGATTCAGAAGAAGCCATTAAATTCGGAAATGAACTGGGTATAGTTATGTATCAGGGCTTTGAAATTGATAAGCTACAGAAACTGGCAAAACCGTCGTAAATTTTCTTCTAATATTCAGCGCCTGCTTCATCGAGCATCTGTTGAATTGATCTTAATCTTCTATTTTCCAAAGTTAGATCATAAGGAGTTCGACCAGTATTATCGGCGAGTGACCAGTCCGCCTTCGCATCAAGTAACTCTTTCACTGAAGCACGGTCATTTAACTGTACCGCTTTATAAAGTGCTGTTTCACCGTTTTTATCTTTAATATTAAGATCTGCACGCTGTGATATCAGCATTTTTAGTATTTCATGGGCCCGTAATCTGACAGCCACCATAAGGGGAGTTTCCCCTGTTGATTTCACTGACAAGTCCGTATTGGCATTATTGGCAAGCAAAAATGTGACCATTACCTTGTCTTTCTCCAGTGTTGCAAGGTATAACGGTGTCTCACCATCATTATAATCTCTGGTATTTACATTGGTGCCTTTTTGTAGATAATTTCTAAGGTCAGAATAGTTTTTGTCTTTAACCGATTTTAACAGCTTATAAGAATCTGACATACTCCCCTGCTGTGCAAACACATACCCTCCAACAGGAAAAGTCGTTATAATTATCATCAGTAAAGTTGAACTGATATGTTTTTTAAGGCTCATACCTAAACTCCGGACTTTAATTTTTATTCACTCCATACTATAACATTACATATTACTAGTCTATTCTTAACCTAACATGAAGTGTAACGTCCAATGAGTCAACATGTAGCCCGCTACAAAGTCTTTATCAGGTTATTTATAATAGTCGCCCTTACCCTGATAGCAATATTGGCCTGGTTCAGCTTTATGAAGACTGACAGAACGCCAACAGCTGTTGAAAATAGCCGGGCCTTGATTGGTGGCCCGTTTGAACTTGTTAATCATTTGGGTAAACCCGTTACGGAAAAGGATTTTCTCGGGAAATATATGCTTGTCTATTTTGGATACACCTATTGTCCGGATGTTTGCCCCATGGATCTTCAGATTATGGCAGATGCTCTCCGTTATTTAACACCAGAACAGCTGGACCAGATAAATCCTGTTTTTGTAACAGTTGATCCTGAACGCGACACAGTTGAAACTATGGCTGAATATGTGACTTTCTTTCATGAAAAACTTATCGGACTTACCGGAACTGTTGAGCAGATAAATAAGATTAAAAAAGCGTACCGCGTATATGCTGCAAAAGCGGATGATTCACCTGACTATCTGGTTGATCATACGGCATATACCTATCTTATGGATAAAGACGGTATATTTTTACAACATTTTAATCATGGTGAAGATGCTGAGGAAATGGCTGCCAAAATTGCATCTTACATGAACAAATGACAAAGCAAAAAATTCCCTTTTGGAAACGTAAATCCCTCTCCGAAATGACCACCGAAGAATGGGAAGCGTTGTGCGACGGATGCGGACTTTGCTGTCTGCATAAGCTCGAAGATGCTGATACTGGTGAAATTGCCTATACCGATGTTGCCTGTCGGCTTCTTGATATTAAGTCGTGCCGCTGCAAAAACTATGAAAAGAGAAAGAATCTGGTTCCGGACTGTGTGATTTTAAAACCTGAATATGTTGACCAGTTTAAGTGGCTGCCTGAAACCTGTGCTTATCGGCTTATTTCAGAAAATAAAGACTTATTCCCTTGGCACCATTTAATCAGTGGGGATCGCGAAACCATCCATAAAATTGGCGTTTCAGTAATTAACAAGGTTATCTCCGAAAGAGATGCGGGTGATCTGGAAGATCATATCATTAACCTGAAAGAATTTTCTCATGGATGATGTGATCAATATTCCTCTCGTCTTTAAAAAACATAAAAGAGCCCGAAGTTTTAAGCTCCGCTATGACGCATTAAATGATAAAGCGATTGTAACCCTGCCCTACAGAAGCAGTGAACAAGATGCCTTGAAATTTGCACGCAAGCATGTTTCCTGGCTTCAAAAACAGCGAAATAAATCCCCGGAATGTCGCTTTCTTTATCCCGGTTATAAAATTCCTATTGAAGGCATTGACTATCTGATTGCACATAACCCTGACTGTCGTGGCAATGTCACTATTTCTGAAGGACAAATTATTGTCGGAGGGCCTATTCATGGATTTTCGAAACGGCTAGAAAATTATATGAAAAAATATGCCAAAAAAACAATTGAGTCTCTGGCATTTGAAATGGCCTCTGAAATTGGTAAAAAATTTAACCGAATACAAATTAAAGATACCAAAAGCCGATGGGGGAGTTGCTCATCCTCGGGAACACTCTCTTTCTCATGGCGGCTTATTATGACTCCGCCGCATATATTACACTATGTTGTTGCCCATGAAGTGGCCCATCTGCAGGAAATGAATCACAGCCCAGCCTTCTGGAAGGTTGTTGACGGTCTGGTTGACAATGCACTTGCATCAAGAAAATGGTTAAAAGGTGAAGGCCAGCAACTAATGTTCATTTTAAGTGAAGCACCAAAAGCTACTGAACCGGTTTAGACCTTGGTGTTACATTTGGCGTTTCCAGAGTTACATCATTCCTTCCTGTGGAAACGCGGTACATGAAATTTTTCCAGATATTTGCCGGTGCTCCGCCACCCGTTACCCCTAACATTGGTGTGCTGTCATCTTTGCCAACCCAAACGCCGTTAATCATATCCTTTCCGTATCCAACAAATAGTGCGTCTTTATAATCTTGAGTAGTCCCTGTTTTTCCTGCAACCGGAAAATCCATTAAAGCGGCGCGCGCTGTCCCGGTCGCAACTGTATTCTGGAGCATGGAATTCATTGTAAAGGCTACTTCCTGATCCAAAAGCCGGACTTCCGGCCCCGGCATATGGCGGTATAAAATTTGCCCGGCACTATTTTGTATTTCAATTATACCGTATGGTTTTGTTTCAATACCACCACGGGCAACTACACTATAGGCAGCCGTAAGCTCGAGTAGGTTAAGTTCAGAAGTGCCCAATGCCAGACTAGGTTCGGCCGTGATCGGGGACGAAATACCCAGTCGTTTTGCCATATCAACCACTGATCGTCTGTCAATCCTTTCTGATAATTTTACGGCGACAGTATTGATGGATTTGGCAAATGCGTCTTCTAGCGTTACATCACCAAGATAAGTTTCACTATAATTTTTAGGCGCCCAACCATCAAGGATGATGGGGCTGTCTCTCATAACTGTCAGTGGACCATATCCGGCTTCAAGTGCTGCAAGATAAACAAATAATTTAAAAGCGCTTCCCGGCTGTCTTTGTGCGTGAACGGCCCTGTTAAACTGGCTTTCATTATAATCCTTACCGCCGATGAGCGCCCTGACGGCACCGTCATAATCCATCGAAACAAGGGCTGCCTGGGAATCTTTAAACCTTTCCTGGCGGTTTAATACCTGCCTTACTGCATTGGCTGCCATCTGCTGCATTTCCGGCACCAAAGTTGTGTATACAACGATTGGTTCATTTACATTGCCAATCAGGTCTGGAATTTGCTCAACGATCCAATCCGAAAAATAACGAACATCGCCACCTGCTTCAGTATTTTTAATATTAACACTTTTTTTTCTCGCACTATTCGCGGCAGCCTGATCGATAAAGCCCACTTCGACCATATTGTCGAGCACAATTGAAGTGCGGCTATAAGATCTTTGAACATCCCGTAACGGTGAATAAAGGGCTGGCCCTTTTAACATACCCGCCAGCATTGCAGCTTCTGTTAGCGTTAAAGTGCGGGCACTATGATCAAATATCGTTCTTGCAGCCGCGTCAATGCCATATGCGCCGGTCCCAAAATAAACGCGGTTCAGGTAAATTGTCATAATTTCCTGCTTGTCGAGTTTCATTTCAAGCAGAAAACTGAGAAGCAGTTCCTGTATTTTACGTTTAAAAGTCCGGTTTGAATTTAAGTAAAGATTTTTGGCCAGCTGTTGCGAAATGGTACTGCCACCTTCCACCATACTTCCTGCCATTAAATTATTCATTACAGCACGACCAAGGCCACGGACATCAATTCCTTTATGGTCGAAAAATCGTCTATCTTCAGTGGCAATAACGGCCTCAATGAGCGCTGGGGGTATTTCCTCATAATCAAGCCATTCACCAAATACATCCCCGTATGTTGATACGACCTCACCGTTTCTGTCCATGACCATAATGGTTGACTGTGAATTTGTTTTATCAATATTGGCTATGTCAGGTAGATCATATGCATAATAAACCACCAGCGGAATAAGCAATATTATGCCCCAGACGATGACGACAAAAAGCCCATAGAAAAACTTCGCAAAGCCCGTCCTTGGTGCCTTGGTTTTGTCTATCTTGGCTATCGCCTCTTTTCTGGATTTTGTTTTTTTCCGACCTGGCCAATCCATACTTCACCTAAACTTTCGCATAAAAGACAATAAGAGAAGGGCCAAATTATGACAAGCTTGTTATTCCGATAATTAACTTGACATTAGTTTCATATGTAACTATTATAATATCATACTTTCTTGAGGAATTTTAAGATGCTAGAAAAAATTCACCACGTTGCCTATCGCTGTATGGATGCAAACAAAACCGTTGAGTTTTACAAAAAGTATATGGATATGGATCTGGTTCTTGCCATTTCTGAGGACAAAGTCCCCTCAACTGGTGAGCCAGACCCCTATATTCATATTTTTCTGGATGCCGGCAATGGAAACGTTCTTGCTTTTTTTGAAGTGCCCAATTCCCCTAAAATGGGCTGGGATAAAAATACGCCAGACTGGGTTCAGCATATTGCTTTTAAAGTTGCTGATGAAAAAACCCTGATGAAGGCAAAGTCCCGGCTGGAAAAAGATGGCATTGAGGTCATTGGTCCAACCAATCATCATATTTTCCAGTCAATCTATTTTCGTGATCCTGATGGTCATCGGCTGGAACTCGCCTATGATACAGCGAGCGAAGATGAAATGAAGAAATTACATGAAATTGCCCCTGAAATGATGATCGAATGGGCAAAAAGCAAAAAAACGCTAAAACATACAGCCTGGCTTCATGAAGAACAGTTTAATAAATAAAAAAAGCGGGTAATTCCCGCTTTTCTTTTCTTAATTTATCCCGAATTAAACGTCCAGATTTGCTACACTTAATGCATTATCCTGAATAAATTCCCGTCTTGGTTCAACAACATCCCCCATTAATTTGGAGAATATTTCATCTGCCGTATCACCATGACTGACTTTTACCTTAAGCAGGCTTCTGGCTTCAGGGTCGAGAGTGGTTTCCCAAAGCTGGTCGGGGTTCATTTCTCCCAATCCCTTATAGCGCTGAATGGAAAGTCCTTTACGGCCATATTGAATAATGCACTGCAGCAATGCGCTTGGCAGATGAATTTCATTACTTTCTTCTTTTCGTGTAATGGTTGACGGCGCGGAGAAAACCTCTGCTCTTTCTGCCGCCGCTTCGTTCAGCTTGAGGGCCTCTGCTGAAGTGATGAAATTGGCATCAACGCGGTAAACATCTTTAATCCCACGAATTTCCTGGGTGAAAATGACCCCATTGCCGTCTTCGTCAAGCTTTGCGCTCCAGTTATCTTCTCCGACACTGGCCCGCTCATTAAGCCGCTTTGTCACTTTTTCCAGAATTTCCTTCGCACCGTTTCCTCTGATTAGCGTGTCTTCATTAAGTGCGCCAAGCACTGCCAACTCTTCAATAATTTCCTTATTATAACGATTGGAGACGTGGGCAAGTACCCGGTTGACCCGGCGCGTACTTTCAACAAGATCCGCCAGATCATTTCCGGCAATCTGGGTTCCATCTGCCAGTGTTAGCATCATTTCCTCTAACGTCTGGGAAATCAGATATTCTTCCAGCGCAGGATCATCTTTCAGATAAACTTCTGATTTTCCCCGGCTGACTTTATAAAGCGGTGGCTGTGCAATATAAAGATACCCTTTTTCAATTAGCTGAGGCATTTGTCTGTAAAAAAATGTCAGCAGCAATGTTCGGATATGGGCACCATCGACGTCAGCATCAGTCATGATGATGACTTTATGATACCGCAGCTTTTCGATATCAAAATCGTCTCGCCCAATCCCTGTGCCTAGTGCAGTGATCAATGTACCAATTTCCTGCGAGCCAAGCATCCGGTCAAATCGCGCTCTCTCCACATTAAGAATTTTACCCTTAAGGGGCAGAATTGCCTGGTTTTTACGGTGGCGGCCCTGTTTGGCACTGCCGCCGGCGCTATCACCCTCAACGATAAAAATTTCAGCTTTTTCCGGGTCCCGCTCCTGACAATCGGCCAGCTTCCCTGGCAGTGAGGAAATATCAAGCACTCCTTTTCGTCTGGTCAGCTCCCTTGCTTTGCGGGCCGCTTCGCGAGCCGCCGCCGCTTCACAAATTTTCCCAATAATGATTTTTGCCTCAACAGGATGCTCTTCAAACCACTGTCCAAGTTTTTCATTGGTCAAGCCTTCAACAACGGGCCTGATTTCTGATGAAACAAGCTTATCCTTGGTCTGTGATGAGAATTTTGGGTCAGGCACCTTAACACTTAACACACAGGTCAGACCTTCACGACTGTCATCCCCGGAAATGGAGACCTTTTCACGTTTTGCAATGCCCATTGTCGTTGCGTAGTTATTAATTGTCCGCGTTAAAGCACCACGAAACCCAGCCAAGTGAGTACCACCATCCCTTTGAGGAATATTGTTGGTAAAACATAGAACATTTTCATGATAACTGTCATTCCACTGCAGTGAACATTCAAAAATAACATCATCTTTTTCGCCAACAATGGTAATTGGCTCTGAAATCAATGCCGTTTTGCTACGGTCAAGATACTCGACATAAGCCTGAATTCCCCCTTCATAATAAAGGTCAACTTCCTGATGGTCACTTGTGCGATGATCCTGCACAATAATGCGGACTCCTCTGTTCAGGAAGGCCAGTTCACGAAACCGATGTTTTAATGTTTCATAGCTGAATTCAACATTGGTAAATGTATCTTTTGACGGCTTAAAAGTGACTTGTGTTCCTGTTTTGCCCGGCGTGTCACCAACAATTTCAAGATCCTTTAATGCTTCGCCATGTTCAAAACGCATATAATGTTCTTTATTATTACGCCAAATGCGAAGATCAAGATAATCAGAAAGGGCATTCACAACAGAAACCCCCACACCATGAAGGCCGCCAGATACCTTGTAACTGTTTGAATCAAACTTTCCTCCGGCATGGAGCTGGGTCATAATTACCTGGGCTGCGGAAACCCCTTCTTCCTCATGGATATCCACCGGTACTCCACGGCCATTATCGGTCACAGATATTGATCCGTCAGCATTCATTGTTACAAGAATTTTATCGCAGTAGCCGGCAAGACTTTCATCAATCGCATTATCAGAAACTTCGAAAACCATATGATGTAGTCCGGTACCATCATCCGTGTCACCAATATACATACCTGGTCTTTTTCTTACTGCATCAAGGCCCTTTAGCACCTTAATTGAATCCGCGCCGTAACCTTCTGCGCCTGATGCAGCGTCCTTATGTTCAGTTTCTTCAGACATAAAGTCCCGTCCTTTTCTTCAATAGTATTTTACTTAAATCACTATAGCACATTTCTTCTAGTCTTCGGCGATTAATCCGCCTTCGAAGTGAAAAAATTTTGCTTTATTTTTCATTTGCTTAAATAATGACTGATCTGTTCCTGTAAGCCAGACCTGTGATCCCAAATCACGGAGTTCCTCGAACAAAAACCCGCGCCTCTCCTCATCAAGATGTGCTGCCACCTCATCAAGCAGTAAAAGAGGCGGCGCCCCAAACTGAACGGAACTTAATCTGGCACTGGCAAGAACAATTCCTATCAGCAATGCTTTCTGCTCACCGGTTGAGCAAAGTTCTGCGGGCATATCCTTTACGGCGTGACGAACCAGAAGATCTGTTTTATGAGGGCCAACTGAAGTACGCCCTGATCTGGCATCATGGCTTCTCGTCCGTTTCAGCCGTTCAAGAAACTCTGTTTCAACCTCAACCGCAGGACGCGATAACAGTTCGGCCTCCAGATCTCCCCCGATTGTCAGTATCGCACCTGGAAATGCCGACTGACTTTCCCTTATTGCCTGTGAAAGTTTCTTAATAGCATCTAGCCGGGCCGCTGCGACCGCCACTCCGTGCTCAGCCATTCTCTGCTCTAGGCTCGTCAACCATACCGGATCTGCATTTCCGTCTGAAAGTAGCCTTGCCCGATCTCTCATTACTTTCTCATAAGCATTGACTTCACGGGCATGCGCTGGATGATAGGCCGCCACAAGACGATCGAGAAATCTTCTGCGACCTGACGTGCCTTCTATAAACAGTCTGTCCATTTGTGGTGTAAGCCAGGCAATCTGTAAAATTTCTCCAAAAGAAGCAGGGGATGATAGATTTTCACCGTCAACTCTTCCGATACGACGGTCTACAGAATTTTCAGAAATGCGGTCCTCACGTTGCAAAAGTCCGCTACCGAGCTGACGCAGTCCATCAGGTGTCATGACACGCCCAGCCACCGCCCACGGGGATGCCGCTCCAATTCTGGTTACTTCTGAAAGCTTGGCTCTTCTAAGTCCCCTTCCTGGCGACAAAAAGGATAAGGCCTCAAGCAGGTTGGTTTTACCCGATCCATTGGTCCCTGTAAGAACCACGGAATTGGCACCGACATTAAGTTCCATATTGTCATAAGAGCGAAAATTATTGAGCTTAAGCCGATCCACATAAAGCACGAGTGCCTTACCCAAGGATAAAGCACTCGAAATATTGTTGCCCGAATTGGAATGCGCTAGATCGCTCACCCGGCGTTCCCGTTACACTCTCATCGGCATCAGAACATATAACGCTCCTTCATCAGTAAGATCTTTCAGTATTGTCGGCGCCGCTGAATCGGCAAAAGAAACCTGCACAACATCCCCCTCAATCTGAGCAAGAATATCCAGAAGATATCTTGAATTAAAGCCAATTTCCATTGGTTCAGAATCGTAACTGACGGAAAGCTCTTCTGTCGCCGTTCCATGCTCCGGACTATTTACAGAAAGCTTGAGCTGCCCTGAATCCATCGCCAGTTTAACTGATCTGGTTTTATCCGATGAAATGGTTGAAACCCTGTCCACAGCTTCCGCAAGGACTTTGCTGTCCACTTCCATATTTTTATCATTCCCTTCAGGAATGACCCGTGAATAATCCGGGAAAGTGCCGTCAATCAGTTTTGAAGTCAGCACAATGTCCGCAAATGTGAAACGTATTTTTGTTTCTGAAAGACTAACTTCAACATCGCCTTCATATTCATCAATGAGCTTACGAAGCTCGCCCACGGCTTTACGGGGAACAATAATTCCCGGCATGTCCGCCGCACCATCCGGCTGATCAACATCAAATCGTGCCAATCTGTGACCGTCGGTAGCGACACCACGCAGCACTGCTTCGCCGCTATCGTCCGTCGTCGTATGAAGATAAATTCCGTTTAAATAATAGCGTGTTTCTTCAGTGGAAACCGCAAAACGCGTTTTATCAATAAGCCGCTTCAGATTAACGCCTGTCACTTTAAAGCTTACCGGCAAATCCCCTTCCGACATAACCGGGAAATCTTCTCTGGGAAGACAGGAAAGTGTAAAGCGTGACCGTCCCGCGCTGATGGAAAGGCGCCCGCTGTCCACGTCATAGTAAAGCTCAACCTGAGACCCTTCAGGCAGTTTTCTGACAATATCATAAAGCGTATGTGCAGGAGCTGTAATGCCCCCTTCTTCCTCTATCTCAACTGCAACCGTTTCGCCAATGGCAATGTCAAGGTCTGTTGCCGCTAAGCTCAGGTTCCCGTCTTCACCTTCCAGTAATACATTTGACAGAATGGGAATAGTATTCCGACGCTCAACAACGCTTTGGATATGCCCCAGAGATTTAAGTAAGGCGCCTCGTTCTATATTCAATTTCATTTGATACTTTCACGCTTCATATTAACTAGATTATCTGACCCAGGACCGTAAAAGCCCCTCTCATAATTTTAAATTATTTTGATGAACAGACTACCATAACCAGCAGGCAGGTCAATTGCTTTTTCACTGCATTTCTGCCGAGTCGCAATATATTTTAACGGAAGTTAAATCCAACCGGAGAGGACCTTAATATTTAGGTGCTGAACATACGTTCCAGATGCAGAATATCTTCTTCCAGCACACTGTCAGTCTGACGAAGTTCGTCTATTCTTTTGACTGCGTGCATGACGGTCGTATGATCACGTCCACCAAATTTACGACCTATAGACGGCAATGATTTTGAAGTAAGATGCTTACAAAGATACATGGCAACCTGCCTTGGCCGCGCCACATGTCTTGCCCGGCGGGCCGACAGCAGATCAGCAAGCTTAATATTGAAATAGTCTGCCACCTGCCTCTGTATTTCATCAACAGTAACCCGGCGGTCATTCGCCCTCAGCAGGTCCTGTAAAACCTCCTGCGTCATTTCAAGAGTAATAGGACGTCCAATGAGTGTCGAATGGGCAACCATGCGGTTAAACGCCCCTTCCAATTCCCGCACGTTCGAGCTGATCCTTCGGGCCAGAAATTCTAATACCTCTCTCTGGATTTCAACTTCTGGAACACCATTTGCCTTTTGCTGTAATATACCCAGTCTGAGTTCATAATCGGTCGGGTGAATATCTGCGACAAGTCCCCAGCCAAGCCTTGAACGAATTCTTTCTTCAACCCCGTCCAGGTTAGACGGCGAACGGTCCGCAGAAAGGACAACCTGACGATGGTGGTCAATCAATGCATTAAATGTATGGAAGAATTCTTCCTGGGTTGAGTTTTTGTTGGCTATAAACTGAAGATCATCAATCATCAACAGATCAACATTTCGGAACTTCCTTTTAAAGGACATTGTATCCTTATAACGGATTGATGAGACAAACTGATACATAAACTGTTCAGCTGACAGATAGACAACTTTACGCTCAGGAAAGCGTTCCCGATTGGCCCAAGCAATTGCGTGCATCAAATGGGTTTTACCAAGCCCGACCCCGCCGTGAAGAAAAAGCGGATTAAAATTAACATCTTTATTCTCCGCCACCCGGCGGGCCGCCGCATAAGCAAGTTCATTGGATTTACCAACCACAAAGCTATCAAACGTAAATCGTGGGTCAAGAAGGGCGCCGAAATCATTTTCACCAATAACAGAAATAGTATCGGTGTTTTTTTGCTTATCTTTTATTTTATTATTCGCTTTAGCTTCAGAGGCTAGTTCGGTCGTTTCATCATCAATATTCTTAAAGCCAGAAAGAACGATTATATCAATGTCCTGCACGTCTGGATTTATCTGACACCATGCGGATTTGATCCGGCCGGAGAAATTTGACATCAGCCAATTACGCATAAAACGGGTCGGAGCCGCCATAACCGCTCTGTCTTCCTCTATGTTGACGAGGGCGAGTGGCTTTATCCAGCTTTTATAGGTGTTTTCATCAAAATCTGCGCGCAAAAATTCCAAAACTCTGGTCCATTGCGTATCAATAGTCATTTCCACCTGAATTTCCGTCGCTTCCTGTTGACCCAATTTACTTGCCATTCATATTTTGCTTCATTTTATATAGTTAACTGACCGGTTCATTTTACCTTGGTTTAATGTTTCCAGGGCAAATTCACTCCTTGCCATCCGGATATTCTGCCGCGATGGCCCTGATCATCCGGGTCCCCTTCAAAACCTTCCAGTATATTATAGCTATTTTCATAGCCGGCTTCTGTCGCCGCAATAGCCGCACCAATAGAGCGGACACCCGTACGACATAAAAAGCAGATCGGGGTATTTTTATCCGGCACAGCCTGTGAAAGCTGGTCCAGAAAATGTGCATTAGGAATGCGATCCGGAAAATTAACCCACTCTATGTAAATATTATCTTTGGAAATTGCAGAAAGGTCGGGGACCCCTACACATTTCCACTCTGCAAGAGTACGCACATCAACAAGGACAGCATCATCCTGTCCCTTCAGCATACTCCACGCTTCATTAGGCGTAATATCGCCCTTATACTGTCCACTCATTAACAGCTATCCCTCACACTAGTATATTTTTTCCGACGATCAAAACGGGCATTTTTCCAAAACAGAGCCCTCAGTCTGCAAATCATTTTTTGCAGGGTGTATCATCCATTGATGTCGATAAATTATTCTTTAAATACCCTACCTATCTATAGGGCATGATGCAATATGTCAGATGATGAAAAAATAAAATAAAATACCATCCTATGTCTTGACCTTGCCCCAACCTACTAAATGTAGTAGGTGGTGATTTTAGAAAAAAGATTCAAATTTTAGATAAAAAGAACATTACGTGAATCTCCTTCGTAATGCAGAAATAAAAAAAGCCAATCACAGTTTGGATTGGCTTTTATTCAGATTTTTGAGTGTTTTTTACCGTCTAATTAATGCGAATCGTGATGAATGCTACCGCGACTCGAAATTCCCTTTCAGGAAAAATCAGCCAAGGGCTTTTACGCGTTTTGCCAGACGCGAAACTTTACGGGATGCTGTCTTTTTGTGGAGAACGCCTTTGGTCACACCGCGCATTAATTCCGGTTGTGCTGCTTTTAAAGCCATTTTAGCTTCATCTGCATTCCCTGCCTCAACAGCAAGTTCGACTTTTTTTACAAAAGTACGAATACGGCTGCGGCGCGCTTTGTTAATTTGTTCGCGCTTGTCATTACGGCGCACTCTTTTCTTAGCTTGTATTGTATTAGCCATTATTTTTATTCCTTTAAGGAGGCCTGTCTCAAAACTGCGTCCAAATACTGGAGGCAGGAGAATCATGATCCTCATATTTTTTCAATATCGTAATTTGACTGTGGCTTATAAACATGAGACCCGCGTTGGTCAACCTGCTTTTCGCTAATTTACTCTAAAAGAGCTTAAAAATCCCTCTTTTTATGGGTATTTATTGCGATTATTGCCTATGCAATTGAAATGCCTGTTAATTAAAACAAACAAGTTACTTTTTATAAATGCCATCACCGGCAAGAAAAAAGTCATTAAATTCGAATCATTGATTATGATTATAATTTTATATGTGCCTTATTTCGGAGAAAGTGAATAGGTTACAGTCGAAGTTCCACTCTTCACATCAATCATCAGCGACAGGCTTTCTTTATCCCTGATTGCTGACAAACAAAGCTCGGCTTTTTCATCACATTTATTTCTCTTATCCACGTTCCAGCCGAGTGAAGGCAACACCATAGCATAATAATCATATATCTTTTTACCCTCAATGGCTCCGCTTGCCACAGCATTAATGATACGTCCCTGTGGACTGTCAAAAAGTAAGGCTTCATCCTGATTTTCAACCAGACCTTCCATCAGAGGAATGGCAAGATCACTGAGCATCGCCTCATCAGAATTTTGCTGGGCATTTAACTGAAAGGCGATGCTGCAAAGCATGAAAATTGTAATGACAGATAATTTGATGATATTTTTCATGCCCTAAGCATACTTACTTCTGGCATGTGGGGCAATAGAATGTCGATCGACCCGACTGATTAATTCTTTCAATTTGTCCGCGACATCCTTCATTTTGACAACTTTCCCCTTCCCGGCCATAGGCAACAAAATGGTGTTGAAAATATCCAAGATTTCCATCTGCACCGACGAAATCCTTTAAGCTTGCCCCCCCTGCTTCGATCGCCTGCAAAAGAACATCCCTGATTATCTGAACCAGTTTTTCAATTTCACTTTCCGATAATTCCGACGCTTTTCTTAAAGGCGATATTTTTGCCAGATTAAGAGCTTCACATACATAAATATTTCCAAGCCCGACAACCACATGCTGATCAAGGAGCGCTGATTTAACCGGTGTCTTACGATTGACCAGTTTGGAGGAAAGATATTTTCCATTAAATTCATTTCCCAGCGGCTCTGCCGCCATATCCTTGAATAAATTATGGTCCTCAAGCATTTTTTCCGGGCATATTGTCATCAGGCCAAACCGTCTTGGGTCATTATAAATAATTAATTTCCCCTGATCCGTTTCAAAAATAATATGATCATGTTTCTCATAAGGCTTACTGTCACGGTCTTTGATAATGAATTTGCCCGACATGCCAAGATGGCAGATTATAACATCACCACTATCCAGAAAAATCTGTAAATATTTTGCCCGCCGGGCAATCCTGCTTACCCTTGTACCTTTTATTTTTTGTTCAAAATCTTCCGGAATCAATATACGTATTTTATCACGTCGTTTTATAACATTCGTGATCATTCTTCCTTCCAATGCGGGCAATAGTCCTCTTCTTGTGGTTTCCACTTCCGGTAATTCTGGCATTTATTTTAAACTCTTGTTCTTCAATGAGGTTTTCTTCTGGAACAGAATGCAACAACGCGCTATGTTCCGCAATATGACAAATAAAGAAAAAATAAATGCGGAAGGAACTACCCATTTTGGTTTCAGGGATGTGAATGAAGACGAAAAACAGTCCCTGGTCAAAGGTGTATTTGATAGTGTCGCCGATAAATATGACATCATGAATGATGTCATGAGCGGAGGCCTTCATCGGTTATGGAAAAATGATCTTATCCGTGATCTGCGACCAAAACCGGGAATGCATCTGCTTGATGTGGCAGGCGGCACCGGTGACATCGCATTTCGTTTTTTAAAAGCAGCAAATGCCCGCATGAAGGAAGGGGACGTCCCGGCAAAGGTAACTATCTGCGATATTAATTCAAATATGCTTGCAGCAGGCCGGGCACGAGCCCTTGATCAGGGTAATTTTGATTATATTGACTGGGTAACCGGCAATGCTGAAATGCTGCCCTTACCCGATTGCTCGGTTGATGCCTATACGATTGCCTTTGGTATTCGCAATGTTACTCATATTGATATAGCCCTAAAAGAGGCCTTCAGGGTATTAAGGCCTGGCGGGCGATTCATGTGCCTTGAGTTTAGTAAAGTGGATTTGCCCCTGCTTAAGCAGATATACGACGCATATTCATTTAATCTCATTCCTTATTTTGGTGAAATTATCACCGGTGATAAGGAAAGCTACCAGTATCTGGTTGAAAGTATCCGAAAATTTCCATCCCAGGAAAAATTCAAAACGATGATTAAGGATGCTGGATTTAAGAAAACCACTTACCGTAATTTATCGGGTGGTATTGTTGCCATCCATTCTGGCTGGCGTATTTAATAATGTTTGGCTGGGTCTTCCATATTGGTCGCATTGTGAAAGTCGGCTATACACTTTCAAGACATGATGCGCTGACGGATCTGATCAAGATTTTTGGTGAGCGGCCCAAAAGATTTGCAAAACTGACAAAGATTAGCAAGAAGGATCAAGACGGCGAACCGGAGACCAATCTGGTCAATGCCCTGCAAGATCTAGGCCCAAGTTTTATTAAAATAGGGCAGGCCCTTGCAACGCGCCCGGATATCATCGGCGCGGAAACGGCCCTTGACCTGATGAAATTACAGGATCAGGTGCCCCCCTTTTCCAGCGAAGAAGCAAAACAAATCATCACACAGGAACTTGGCGCATCCATTGAAACGCTTTTCAATGAGTTTGAAGATGAGCCCATTGCCGCCGCCTCAATTGCCCAGGTTCATATGGCAATCACCACTGATAATAAAAAGGTGGCTGTAAAAGTTCTGCGTCCCGGTATTGCCAAAGCCTTTAGCCGTGATCTTGAAGCGTTTCAGTGGCTCGCCGGAATGGTTGAGCTTTTCTCGCGTGAAGCAAGACGCTTAAGGCCAAGTAAGGTTGTTGAAACCATCGCTGATGTCATCGAACGCGAAATGGATTTGCGCCTGGAAGCGGCTGCTGCAGCAGAACTTAAACAAAATATGAAAGATAATCCCTATTATGACGTACCGGAAGTAGACTGGGACCTTACCAGTCGTCGGGTTCTTACCACAAATTGGGTTGATGGCATTCCATTCAAACAGCTGGATGAAATTAAAAACGCGGGCCTTGATCCAAAAAAACTTTCTGAAAACCTTGTTCAGGGATTTTTAAGTCAGGCCTTAAATGACGGTTTTTTCCATGCCGATCTTCATCAGGGTAATCTTTTTGCCTGTAATAATAATAAAGTAACAGCCATTGATTTTGGTATTATGGGCCGACTGGATTTAAGAACACGTCGTGCTCTCGCCGATATAATGTTCGGCTTTGCCAATCAGGATTATGACCGTATAGCGAAAGCCCATTTTGATATGGGATATGTGCCAAAGGATCAGGATTATATTGATTTTAAGCAGGCCATCCGTGCGATTGGAGAACCTGTGGTCGGTAAGCCGCTCAGCGAAATTTCAGCCGGTAAAATGCTTGGACAGCTTTTTGAAACCACCAGCCGCTTTAATATGCATACTCAGCCTCAGCTAATCCTGCTGCAAAAAACCATGGTCACGGCGGAAGGTGTGGCACTGAATTTAAACCCTGAAATAAATATGTGGGAAGCCTCCCGCCCGGTGATTGAAAAATGGGTTTCTGAAAACCTTAGCCCGATGGCACGGGCAAAAGATACGATCAAAACGACAATTGATACTTTATCCAGACTACCAAAAATACTTGAGGATGTTGAGCAACTGGTTCACCAATCCAAAGAAATGCAAAGTCACCAGGCCCGCCGCAGAAGTTCATTAAAACTCTTCCTCTATGGCGTTCTTGGCGGAATGATTGGAAGCACGATTTGTTATTCACTTTATATCTTGTTGCAACAATAGACGTCAGTGATTATCTTTAAACTATGGATAACGGTGAAGGCTTGAAAAGTGTCTGATATTCTTGATGGAAAAAAAATACTCCTTATTATCGGTGGCGGTATTGCGGCTTATAAATGCCTTGACCTGATCCGGCGATTAAAGGAACGCGGTGTTGAAATTCAAGCCATCCTGACCAAAGGAGGCGCTGAATTCGTAACGCCTCTTTCCGTAAGCAGCCTGACTGAAAATAAAGTGTATCAGGATTTATTTTCCCTAACCGATGAAGCGGAAATGGGTCATATCAGGCTATCCCGTGAAAATGATCTTATTCTTGTTGCCCCGGCAAGTGCTGATCTGATGGCAAAAATGGCGGCGGGGATTGCTGATAATCTGGCAACCACAACGCTGCTGGCCACAAATAAACCCGTCATGATAGCCCCGACCATGAACAGTCAGATGTGGGGAAACATAGCAACTCAACATAATTTATCCGTCCTAAAAACACGGGGAATATTGGTGATCCCACCGGCGGATGGCGATCTTGCCTGCGGCGAGGTTGGCACAGGCCGTCTCGCCGAAGTAGCGGATATGATCGCGAGTATTGAGGCTTTTTTTTTAAGCAATTCTGATAGCCCGCTTCTGGGCAGGAAAATTACCGTTACCGCTGGACCGACATATGAAGCGATTGACCCAGTCCGCTATATATCCAATCATTCTTCCGGGAAACAGGGATATGCTATCGCAAATGCACTTCGACAAATGGGAGCCGATGTTACGCTTATTTCCGGGCCCACGAACCTCAAAACTCCCGTTGGCGTCAATCGTATTAATGTCAGCTCTGCCCGAGAGATGATTGCAGAAGTGGAAAAATCCCTTCCGGCAGACGCCGCAATCTGTGTTGCTGCTGTCGCCGACTGGTATGTCAGGGACATAGCCAAGGAAAAAATAAAAAAGCAGGACGGCAAATTACCAACCCTTAATTTTGCAGAAAATCCGGACATTTTAAAAACCATTTCAAACCACAAAACGAAAAGACCACCGCTGGTAATTGGTTTTGCTGCTGAAACACAAAATGTTGAGGAATACGCAAAAGATAAACTTAAGAAGAAAGGCTGTGACTGGATTGTTGCCAATGATATATCCGGTGATGTGATGGGTGGCGATAATAATCAGGTCCATTTGATCCGTGCGGCGGGCATGGAAAGCTGGCCGAAAATGAGTAAGGATGATGTTGCCCAGAAACTGGCTTTAGAAATTGAAGACTATTTTAAGGAATTTAAATGACACAGGTGAATATTCAGATTTTACCCCATGGTGAGGGGTTGAAATTACCGGAATATGAAACAAAAAACAGCGCCGGCATGGATCTTATGGCCGCTATTCCTGACGGGGAAGAGCTCATTCTTAAGGTTGGCGAGAGACTTCTGGTTCCAACCGGGTTTGCCATGGCCCTGGCCGATGGCTATGAAGCACAGGTCCGCCCACGTTCAGGTCTGGCCTGGAAAAATGGTGTTACCGTACTTAATACACCGGGAACTATAGATGCTGATTATCGCGGGGAAGTAAAAGTCATCCTTATCAATCTGGGGCAGGAGGATTTTATTATCAAACGCAATATGCGCATTGCACAGATGATCATTGCGCCTGTCACCCAAATTTCATGGGTTAAGTGCGACAGTCTTGATGAAACGGCACGTGGCGCGGGCGGGTTTGGCTCAACCGGAATGACATCATGAGCGGTACGATCACCCTGATTATTGCCGGCACAGAATGTACTTTACCTGCTGAAGAGCTGACGATTGAACGGATAATTGCCGAAGCACATTCCCTGGGCTATCAGCAGTTCAGTGTTTTCTGTAATGATAAGGAAATAAAAAACCCGGCGAATTTCAAAGTCGTTCCTGGCGCAACCTACATCATTGCTTCACCTGATGACACCCTTAATCCGAAAGACATTATTTATCAGGAGATTGAGGAAGAAAATGTCCCTTACTGATGAACAGATTGAACGCTATGCCCGCCATGTCATTTTGAAGGAAGTCGGCGGACCGGGTCAGCAGAAACTGATGAAGGCTAAAGTCCTTGTGATCGGGGCTGGCGGATTGGGTAGTCCCGTCCTTATGTATCTGGCAGCAGCAGGGGTAGGCACACTCGGTGTGATTGATGACGATGTCGTCGACTTAAGCAATCTTCAGCGCCAGATCATTCATAAAACCGGAAACCTTGGTCTTGAAAAAACATTGAGCGCAAAAGAAGCGCTGGAAGAAATTAATCCGGAAGTATCCGTCATTACCCATCAACAGCGCCTTGATGCCAAAAACGCCGAAGACATTATCAGCGGATATGACATTATTGCCGATGGATGCGATAATTTTTCAACCCGTTTTCTGGTCAATGATATTTGTCTGCGACTGAAAAAGCCCCTGATTTCAGGTGCCCTAAGTCAGTTTGATGGCCAGCTGGCGACGTTTAAGGGATATGAAAAGGATAAACCCTGCTACCGCTGTCTGGTCCCTGATCATCCTCGCGGAATATTGAGTTGCGCAGAAGCGGGTATTCTTGGCGCCGTGTCCGGCGTAGTCGGGACAATGCAAGCCGTTGAAGTGCTTAAGGAAATTTTATCGCTTGGTGAAAGTCTTGCCGGAAGACTTTTAATATATGATGCCTTAAGCGCCACGAGCCGAACCATTCGGCTGCCGAAGGATCCAGGTTGCAAATATTGTGGCGGCTAGAACCCTTCGGGCAAAACCCTGTCCCTGGGGCTGTGGCCATCAACAAAAGTTTTAATGTTGATCAGAACTTTTTGTCCCATTGCCAGGCGGGCCTCTACTGTGGCTGAGCCCATATGTGGGGCAGTCACCACATTTTCCAATCCAAAGAGACGCGGATTTACGTTGGGTTCATTTTCATAAACATCAAGACCGGCACCGGCGATTTTATTCTGCTCAAGTGCTTCAATCAAGGCGTCTTCATCAACCACATTGCCACGGGCCGTATTAATCAGATAGGCATGTTTTGGCATCAGACCAAGCCGTCTTGCTGACATAATATGGTGGGTATCCGTGGTCGCCGGGCAATTGAGGGAAAGAATATCCATCTGGGTTATCATTTGATCTAGGCTATTCCAGTATTTCGCTTCCAGCTTCCTTTCTATTTCCTGATGGACCTGATGCCTGTTGTGGTAATGAATTTCAAGGCCGAAGGCACGTGCGCGTAGGGCAAGAGCCTCACCAATTCGGCCCATACCGATAATACCAAGCTTTTTACCACTGAGCCGCATACCAAGCATACCGGTCGGCGACCAAATTCTCCATTTTCCGGCTCTGAGCAGTCTTTCCCCTTCAGAAAGCCTCCTTGTAATATCAAGCATTAACGCCATGGCCAAATCTGCCGTATCTTCAGTAAGCACCCCCGGCGTATTGGTCACGGTAATCATTTTATTTCTGGCAGCATTTATATCAATATGATCAACGCCAACCCCGAAATTTGCAATCAGTCTCAGATTGGGTCCGGCGTTTGCCAATATTTCACGATCAATTTTATCCGTCACTGTCGGTACCAGAATATCTGCCTCTTTTACGGCACTTATTAAGTCTTCACGGCTGAAAATATGATCATCATGATTAAGCTGTGCATCAAATAACTCTCTCATTCGTGTTTCAATTTCATGTGGCAGTTTTCGGGTCACTATGACGACTGGTTTCATATTGATAGTCTCTGTAAATTTTGATTAATCCGAGTATATTGGGCATAAAAATCTGTTACAATCAAAAAGCATCCTTGACGGTACCGTGATAAACTTACATATATGGACCATACTTAAAACCAACTGAATTTATCAATGAAGCCAGCATTTAAAATCGTTTTTATCGTTTTTCTTTTTAATTTATGTTTTTCTGGCGCCTATGCCCAACAGGAAGAACGCACAACCGGCGCATCGGGATATCCGCTGCCGCGGTTTATGTCGCTTGATGATAAAATCACCAATATGCGCACCGGACCGGGTCTGGATTATCCGATTGACTGGATTTATCAGAAACAGGATTATCCGCTAAAAGTCATCGCTGAGTATGGAAACTGGTTTAAGGTTATGGATATTGATGGCTCAACCGGATGGATTTTAAGGGCACTGCTGTCCCTTAATCGGTATGGGATAATTATTAATGGAACCCAGAGCCTTGTCAAATCACCTGAAGAAAGTAATATCATTACTCTTACGGCAGAACAGGATGTTCTTGGAACCGTACTGCAATGCAATAATGCCTGGTGCGAAATGGAAATCGGCGGCTTTAAAGGCTGGATCAGGAGTGAGAATGTCTGGGGTGTTCTGGAACAGGAAACTTTTGATTAATTCCGGCAGTTCTCCATATGAACAACAACACTAACACCACTAATTTTTTTGCCCTCAGGAACATTTGGAAGGGTAGCAATAACCAGTTCATCAGATTTTAAATCAATCAACTTTTCCTCTTCCTTAAAGTAAAGATGATGATGGTCCGCAACGTTGGTATCAAAATAAGTTTTGCCCGGATTAACAACAACTTCCTTCAGAAGTCCCGCTTCGGTGAACTGATGCAGTGTATTATAGATGGTTGCCAATGAGACTTTTGCTTCTATCCGACCCACTTCTTTTTGAAGCATTTCTGCTGTGACATGGCGATCTTCGCCATCAAATAACAGCTTGGCAAGCGCAAGTCTTTGTCTAGTCGGTCTTAATCCAACATCCTGTAAACATCTCAGCGCATTTGAATAAGGTCGGGTCATTTGTCCACTCTCACTGTCTTTAACTACAGTTTATATGCTACACTTTAAAATTTCTTTAATCAAGCCGACGCCCGTTAGTCACCCGTTTGAATGCGGTCCACAAGTTCTTTTACAGTTGGTATAAAACCATTGCTGTAAAAGGGGTCTTTGGCAAAATTAAAAGCGGAATGGCCAGCAAACATCAGGTTATCATCAAGAGATGCGCCATGTGCTATATCCATCAATGATTTCTGGATACAGAAACTGCGTGGGTCAGCGCCACGGCCCGTTGAATAATTGGTGTCCGGATTCTGAGACCAGTTTGAGAATTTACACTGGCTTAAACAGCCCATGCAGTTTTTCTGATCCAGCCTAATATTCTCGGCATCATCCTCACTTACAAAAATAAGCGTATCATCCGGCGTTCGCATTGAAGTGTTGAAGCCCTGAGACACCCACTTCAGAACTTTTTCCTTGTCATCCTCTTTTACAAAATAACGCTTCTTGCCAACGGTCACTTCTGTATTAAAGGCTTCATCAATTCCTGCTTTATTGCGGAATGGAACCTGACGCTCAGACCGCTCTTCCAATTTTATCAGAAGATTATTTCGAACCGCTGATGAGTAAAAACCGGTCGGGCTGAAACGATGAAGAAGCACATCCCCTTCTTTAATGGTCAGCAGCCTTTCTTTCCAGGGCTGAGGGATAGGACTTTCTTTTGTCAGCAGTGGCCTTGTGCCATACTGGAAGGCAATAAGTCCTATTTCAGGATTATCAAACCAATGTTCCCAGTCACGAAGATACCAGACACCGCCAGCCATGATGATCGGAACATTTTCCAATCCAAATTTATTCATCATGGCTCTAAGGGCAACCACACGTGGATAGGGTTCCTGTGGTTCACGGGGGTCCTCCGCATTGGAAAGACCGTTGTGTCCGCCCGCAAGCCATGGATCTTCATAAACAACCCCGCCCAGCCATTCGCCATAATTCTGATAAGCACGCTTCCACAAAATACCAAAAGCCCGGGCAGATGAAATAATAGGATGGAAAAATACTTTATGGTTAGCCGCTATTTCGGAAAGCCGGTAAGGCATTCCGGCACCACAGGTAATACCGTGAACCAGTCCTTTGGTTTCATTAAGCACCCCTTCAAGTACAGGTTCTGCCCCGCCCATTTCCCAAAGAACATTAATATGAATTCGGCCTTTGCCGCCCGCAATATCATGGGCATCTTTCACCTGGCGAACGCCGCCATCAATGCCATACTGGATAAGTTCGGCATGCCGTTCTATACGGGTTTTGCCATGATAGATTTGTGGGATAACATCACCATTTTCATCGTAATTATCAGCATTAACACAGGAAACAGTCCCAACACCACCCGCAGCAGCCCAAGCCCCTGCGCTGGCGCCGTTGGTGGCCGATATTCCTTTCCCACCCTCAACGAGAGGAAGGACATCACTGCCAGATATATTTAATGAATTTAAAGCTCTCATAATATCCCTTAACCACAAACTTTTGTCTGTGGACCGGATGAACATTTAATAATACTCATCCGGTTTTTACAAATACTTTTAGAACAACCTTATTCCTTGTCGTCCTCACCATCCTTTTCGGCATCATCATTGAGCAAGGCCTTCATGCTTAAACGTACTTTACCACGATCATCAATGCCAAGTACTTTTACTTTAACCACATCGCCTTCATTGACAACATCCGTGACCTGTTTCACACGTTCATTGGCCAATTCACTGATATGTACCAGGCCGTCCCTGCTTCCCAGGAAATTGACAAAGGCTCCAAAGTCAACAGTTTTGACAACTTTACCTTCGTAAATTTTACCGACTTCCGGCTCTTCTACAATACCTTTAATCCAGTCCAGTGCCGCTTTAATGGCTTTCCCGTCAGGGGAAGATACTTTTACAATACCTTCGTCATCAATATCGACCTTTGCGCCTGTTACCTCACAAATTTCACGAATTACTTTACCACCAGTACCAATAATTTCACGAATTTTGTCTTTTTTAACCTGAAATGTTTCAATACGCGGAGCATATTCATTCATTTCTTCACGGGCTGTATCAAGAGCTTTATTCATGGATTCAAGAATAGTTGCACGACCGCCTTTGGCCTGTTCAAGTGCTACTTTCATGATTTCCTGTGTGATACCGGTGATTTTTATATCCATTTGAAGTGAAGTAATACCTTCTGAAGTACCCGCCACCTTAAAGTCCATATCCCCCAAATGATCTTCATCACCAAGAATATCAGAAAGAACGGCATAATCATCCCCTTCTTTGATAAGGCCCATGGCAATACCGGAAACCGGACGGGAAATTGGTACACCCGCATCCATCATGGATAGGGATGATCCGCAAACGGTGGCCATTGAGGATGATCCGTTTGATTCAGTGATTTCGGAAACAATCCGGATTGTATATGGGAATTCTTCCTTATTTGGAAGCACCGCTCTTACAGCACGCCACGCCAGTTTTCCGTGGCCAACTTCACGTCGACCGGTAAACCCGGTTCTGCCAACTTCACCGACCGAATAAGGCGGGAAGTTATAGTGAAGCATGAAATGTTCCTTATAGCTGCCGGTCAAGGCATCAATAAGCTGCTCATCATCGCCTGTGCCAAGTGTTGTAATGCAAAGCGCCTGGGTTTCACCGCGCGTAAAAAGCGCCGATCCGTGGGTGCGGGGCAGAATATTTACCTCGCCAATGACCTGACGAACTTCATCAAGTGAACGGCCGTCAATTCTTTTGCCTGTTTTAATGATATCACCACGCACAATGTCTTTTTCAAGATCTTTCAATATCCCGTCAACCAGGATCGACTTTACATCATCATCCTCAGGGGCATATTTTTCTTTAACAGCATCTTTAATGTCGCTGATTTTACCGACACGGGTTTGTTTGTCAGTTTCAGCATATGCTGCCCTTAGGCCTTTTTCCGCCATTTTGGCAATATCAGCAATAAGGGCACTATGGTCTTCCTCTTCCGTAAGTTCCATAGGGTCTTTTGCTGCAATTTCTGCAAGCTCAATAATCGCTTCAATGACAACCTGCATCTGTTCATGACCAAACATCACGGCACCAAGCATGATTTCCTCGGAAAGCTCATTTGCTTCGGACTCAACCATTAGAACCGCATCACGCGTTCCGGCAACAACAAGATCAAGCTTCGAATTTTTAAGCTCTTCTTCTGTCGGGTTTAAAACATATTCACCATCAATGTAACCGACACGGGCACCTGCTATTGGGCCCATGAATGGAAGACCGGACAATGTTAATGCCGCACTGGTCCCTATGATTGAAGGTATATCAGCCTGATTTTCGAGATCATGGCTCATTGTCGTACAGGAAACCTGCGTTTCATTTTTGAAACTTGGTACGAAAAGTGGGCGAATGGGTCTGTCGATGAGACGGGAGATTAGAATTTCAGATTCCGCCGGACGCCCTTCACGTTTAAAAAAACCGCCTGGTATTTTACCGGCGGCGTATGCTTTTTCCTGATAGTTAACTGTTAGTGGGAAAAAATCAACGCCGGCTTTTGCTTTTTTTGCGGCGGTCACAGCTGTAAAAACTGATGTTTCCCCGTATGTTACCATAACGGCCCCTGCCGCCTGGCGGGCTATATGCCCTGTTTCGATTATGAGCGGACGTCCGCCCCAAGTGATTTCTTTCTTTTGTATATCAAACATATATATTTCCAACTTTTTTCGGCTTGTTTTTTGACTTGTGGGCCAAGGCCCATCCTTAAACCCACGCGTCAAAAAGCCTTGTACATGACCCCTATGGCCATGCATTCATATTTTCTTATTTACGAAGACCCAGACTTTTTATCAAAGCCTGATAACGACCTGCGTCTTTTGAGTTAAGATAATCAAGAAGCTTGCGTCTTTTATTGACTAGCATCAAAAGCCCGCGGCGCGAATGGTTATCTTTATTATGTGTCTTAAAATGTTCTGTTAGCTGAGCAATTCTATGTGTCAGAATAGCAACCTGAACTTCCGGGGAACCTGTATCACCATCTTTAATGGCATACTCTTTAATCAGTTCCTGCTTTTTTTCTGCAGTAATCGACATCAATAACTCCTTATGTAAAATTTATAAATTAAAAACACGGACCGGTTTTAAGTGTCTTTCATCCAGCTCACAAAGGGCGATCAGTTTATCACCATACATGGCCTTATAAGTCACACCAGTCAGGTTTGAAGCTGGTAGATTTTCCCTTGAAAGGAATCCTCCGTTTTTAAGAAAATCCGCCTGTTCTTTTGTTACGGCCAGTGCCAAGATGTCGTCTAGCACGGTCACAACGTTAAGAATCCACTCTTCAAGCGGCGCACTATGTACTAATTCTTCCAGCTTTACCAGTGAAATCGTACCGTGCTCTTCAAATGGGCCGACATTCGTTCTTCTTAACATAGATATATATCCACATGTTCCCAAACTATTTGCCAGATCACGCCCGATTGACCGAACATATGTCCCTTTTGAGCAGTCCATTTTAAATGTTGCCCGGTCCTTTTCATAACAAATAAGATCAAGATTAAATATTTCAACCTCCCGGGCTTTAATATCCACTTTCTCTCCTGCCCGTGCCAGATCATAAGCCCTTTTGCCGTCGAGTTTTATTGCGCTGAATGCTGGGGGAACCTGCATTATTTTTCCTGAAAATTCAGGTAAAGCCTTGAGAATTTCATTTTGTGACGGAATTATATCACTGGTCATAATGACGTCACCTTCTGCATCGTCTGTGCTTCGCGCCTCTCCCCAGATGACCGTAAATTCATATGTTTTTCTGGCATCCAATATATAGGGAATAGTCTTAGTTGCTTCACCAAAAGCAATAGGCAGGACCCCTGTTGCAAGAGGATCCAATGTTCCGGCATGACCCACTTTTTGTGCTTTTGTCAGATAACGGCATTTACCCACCACCGCTGTGGAGGTCATACCATAAGGCTTATCAATTACCAGCCAGCCGTCAATTTTATTGCCCTTACGCTTTCTGGCCATTGCGAATTATTGCTTATCCTTTTTAAGGTCCTGGGCAACATGCGCACTGTTTAAAAGTGCTTCTATATGATCTGCTTCACCAAAACTGTAATCAGAGGTAAATTTCAGGTTGGGAAAAAATTTCATTCTGACCATTCTGGCAAGCTGTCCGCGAATAAATTTACTGTTGCGGTTAAGTCCATCAACCACTTCCTGAATATCTTTTCCGCCGAGAGGCATGACAAAAATGGTCGCATTTCTTAAGTCCGGACTACACCTGACTTCTGTAACCGTAATGGAT
This sequence comes from Emcibacteraceae bacterium, assembly GCA_041396985.1. Taxonomy (NCBI): domain Bacteria; kingdom Pseudomonadati; phylum Pseudomonadota; class Alphaproteobacteria; order Emcibacterales; family Emcibacteraceae; species Emcibacteraceae bacterium. The sequence goes on along the minus strand of JAWKXO010000002.1, from coordinate 303,953 downwards.
TTATCGCTAAGCGCCTCATCACGAATTTCGCCCCGTGAAAGAAGTTCTGAAAGGGCATGACGAATATTTTCGCCTACCCTTAATACTCTGTGGCTCGGGCGGGCATCATTCACAAATCTTGACTTGGACATAATTTAATCCTTGCTATTGCAACAGAAAATAATTTCGCGCATTCATTCTGATTAAAGATTACGCTCAATTTCCTCGACTTCATAGCATTCGATGATATCACCTTTTTTCATGTCATTATAATTGGCGAAATTCATTCCACATTCAACACCACTCTCAACTTCCTTAACGGAATCCTTAAAGCGACGCAGTGAACCAAGATCGCCTTCATAAACGACTGTATCATCGCGGAGCAGTCTGGCTTTTGCCCCCTGTCTGACAACACCACTGGTTACCAGACATCCTGCAGCTTTGCCTTTTCCTGCATTGAAAATTTCAAGAATTTCTGCTGTTCCAATAATTGTTTCCCTAATTTCAGGGGCCAGAAGTCCGGACATTACCGCTTTAATATCATCAATCAGATCATAGATGATTGAATAATAACGAATTTCCACGCCTTCTTTGTTGGCCAGGTCAGCCGCATTACGGCTTGCTCTAACATTAAAGCCAATGATCGGTGCCCCAGTTGCCACAGCCAAACCAACATCGGTTTCGCTAATGCCGCCGACACCGCTATGAACTATTTTACATTTAACTTCGTCAGTATTTAATTGTTCTAGCGATGAAACAATGGCCCCCACTGAGCCCTGCACATCAGCTTTAAGCAATATTGGAACTGTTGAGATTTCAGCTTCCTTAAGCTTATCGAACATAGTCTCAAGGCTGGCGGCTGGTGCTTTGTTTTTATCGTCTTTGATCTGGTTTAGACGGAAGCTGATAACACTTCTTGCTTTTGCTTCGTCATCAACAACGACAAATTCATCTCCTGCACCGGGAGCACTATCAAGTCCGAGCACTTCTACAGGGGTAGACGGGCCCGCTTCTTTAATTTGCGAGCCTCGATCATCAACAAGAGCCCTGGCACGGCCCCATGCTGTACCGGCAACAATCACATCACCGACTTTTAATGTACCGCGCTGTACGATTACTGTTGCAACAGGCCCACGGCCCTTATCCAGTTTTGCTTCCACAACGACACCACCCGCCGTCCTGTTGGGATTTGCTTTAAGATCACTGAGCTCAGCCTGCAAAAGAATAGCCTCTTCCAGCTTATCCAGACCTTCTCCGGTTTTCGCAGAAACCTCAATATCAAGAACTTCCCCACCCATGCTTTCAACAAAGACTTCATGCTGTAGCAGGTCCTGACGTATTTTTGTTGGGTTTGCACCCGGAACATCCATTTTGTTGATTGCGACGACAATCGGAACTTCGGCTGATTTCGCATGGCTTATTGCTTCGATGGTTTGTGGCATAATGCCATCATCCGCCGCGACAACAAGGACTACTATATCCGTGACCTGAGCACCACGGGCACGCATGGCCGTAAATGCGGCATGACCAGGTGTATCAAGGAACGTGATTTTATCACCGCTTGCCAGTTTAATCTGATAGGCTCCGATATGCTGGGTAATTCCACCCGCTTCATCTGCTGTGACACTTGTTTTTCTAAAAGCATCAAGAATTGATGTTTTTCCGTGATCAACATGCCCCATGACCGTAACCACAGGTGGCCTGGACACAAGATCGGCTTCCGTATCTTCTGGGCCTGTCAGGTCAAGCTCGACATCAGAAGCGCTGATACGTTTCAGCTTATGTCCAAATTCCTCAACAATCAGCTCGGCGACATCATGATCGACTTCATCGCTGGCCCCTGACATTACACCCATTTTCATCAGAGATCGGATAACATCATTGGTTTTTTCTGTCATCCTGTTTGCCAGTTCTGCAACGGTAATGCTGTCAGGCACAATAACTTCCCGGTAAATTTTCTTGGCCGGCTCAACAAGCCCACTTTGTCTTTTTTCTTTTGCTCTTTTTCGTTTAAGTGACGCAAGACTTCTCTGGCGCTCCGTATTTCCGGAAAGTGCCTGTGCAACTGTCAGTCTGCCACTACGGCGACGCGTATCGTCAAACCGGCTCTTCTTAACCTCCAAATGCTTTGTAAGGCTATCTTTTTCCAGTTTGTTTATTTCCTTGGATTTTGAAGAATGCCCGGTTTCCACCCTTACGGCCGCAGCTTCCGCCTCTGCTATTCTTGCCGCCTCTTCCTCGCGCTTTCTTTTAATTTCAAGATCGACCTGGCGTTTTTCTTCATCCACATCTTTTTTAGGCGGCGCTTCTTTTTTTGGCTTTGCTTTGATTTCTTCCGCCTCTTTCGCCAGACGCTCTGCTTTTGCTGCCTCTTCTACAGCTTTCCTTTTTGCTTCCTCTGCAGCACGCTTCGCTCTTTCTTCACTGTCTTTTTGTGCTTTTTCAAGAACTTTTGCACGCATTTCCCTTTCACTATCAGAAAGGCCGCCCATAGATTTGTCATCAACAGGAGCGGGTTGTTTTTCAGCTTTTTTTGCAGCATTGAACGGCGTACTGATTATTGATTTTGGCTTAAGCGTTTGCTTATCAGCAACTGGTTTCTGACCAGGCATTATTAGCTTTTTCTTACGTTGAACCACAACACCATTTGTACCACTTCCTGACCCAACTGTGCCGGCAGGTTTCATCTGGAGCGTCTTGCGTCCAGTTGTGGATAAAGGTGTATTTTTATTTTTATCGTCACTCATTCTTTTTTCGCCTTGAAAACCAATTTATCCTTTTAACACAAAAAATAAATAATGGCTTTATTTTATAACCTTTTTCTACAGTTCTCGTAACGGGACAATTCCCGCAACAAACTGGTTCTTATTCCACCCGGCAGTATCGCCAGATGTACTGCATTGTCCATCCCGACAGCCTGACTTAATTCATTACGGGCAAACATATCGAATACCTGTAATTTATCAAGCCCCTGAGTTATTTTATTGCGACCGTTATCGGCACAATCACTGGCTACAAACAAAACATCCGTTTTAAATGATTTCAGTGCTGCTCTAACCTTTTCAAACCCTGTTAAGACATTTCCGGCCCGATTGGCTAGTCCCAGATAATCCAAACAACGTTTATGAAGGAGCCCTTCAACCTGATCCACTAAATCATTTCTGACCGTAATGGATGTTTTTTTGTCTTCTTTTATATCCTCTTCAAGCTCTTCAACATCATTTTTTTTCTTACTGCCGAGCGCTTGATAACCAAACCGCAAAAATAATTTTCTTTTTATTGCGTCTTCCAGAACCTGTCTTTTCGCCAGAACCCAGCATCCTCTTCCCGGCAGTTTTGCCGCCACATCCGGTATGATCTGACCATCAGGGCCACAAACAAACCGGATGAGATCATAAGACGGATGATATTCCGCTGTGACCAAACATTTCCTTGTTCTTGGTGATTTGGTCAAAGTTCATTTTCCTATTCCGCGGTTTCCGGATCAGCTTCATCCGTCGCTTCGTCACCGTCCTCATCCTCAAACCAGTGCGCCCGCGCCGCCATGACAATTTCATTGGCCTGATCAAGGTTAAGATCATAATCACGAAGAATACCATCTTCAGGGCTGGTCAGTTCATCCCCGGCAAGATCCCCCAGATCATCCAGAGTTTTAATGCCCGCTTCACCGAGAGTAACCAGCATTGGCGGTGTAAGTCCCTCAATGGAGGCAAGATCATCATCAACGCCCAGCTCTTTACGTTTATCTTCGGCTTCAATCGCGATGACACTTAAGGCTTCTCTTGCCCGAGATTGCAGCTCTTCCACCAGAGCCATATCAAACCCTTCAATTCCTGCAAATTCATCAGGTGCTACGTAGGCCACTTCTTCAAGATTTCGGAACCCTTCTCCTACAAGAAGAAGGGCAAGTGTTTCATCAACATCAAGAGCATTCATAAATAATTCACTGCGCTCTTTATATTCAGCCTGACGGCGTTCGGACTCGTCCGCTTCCGTCATAATATCAACCTGCCACCCGGTTAACTGGGAGGCAAGGCGCACATTCTGACCACGACGGCCGATGGCAAGACTAAGCTGATCTTCGCCGACAACAACATCCATCCTGCCGGCATCTTCATCAATAACCACTTTTGTTACATTGGCTGGTGCAAGAGCACGAATGATATATGTTGCTGGATCCGGTGACCATTGAATAATATCAATCTTTTCACCCTGCAGCTCCTCGACAACCGCCTGAACACGGCTACCACGCATACCTACACAGGCCCCAACCGGATCGATACTGGGGTCATTGCTGGTCACAGCAATTTTGGCGCGGCTACCCGGGTCACGGCTAACCCCGACGATCGCAATTACACCATCATAAATTTCCGGGACTTCGCCAGCAAAAAGTTTTGCCATGAAATCTGGATGCGTACGGGATAGAAAAATCTGCGGGCCCCGTTGCTCTTCACGAACATCAAGAATGATGGCACGAACACGTTCACCATTTCGGATATGCTCTCTCGGGATCAGCTGATCACGGCGAATAATCGCTTCTGCAGATCCCAAATCAACAATCACATTTCCATATTCAACCCGCTTTACGACACCATTGATCATATCGCCGATTTTATCTTTATATTCAGCAAATTGACGGGCACGTTCCGCTTCCCTGACTTTCTGAACAATTACCTGTTTGGCTGTTTGCGCCGCAACACGGCCAAAATCAATTGCTGGAAGCTCATCAGCAAGAATGTCACCAATAGCGGCATTCTCTTTATAATGACTGGCGTCTGCAACATTGATTTCTGTTGAATGATTTTCAACATTTTCCACCACTTCAAGAACACGGTATAATTTAATATCGCCCGTCTTGCGATCAATGTGTGCCTTAATCTCGTTCTCCATACCATAACGTGAACGTGCGGCTTTCTGAATAGCTTCTTCCATTGCGGCCAGAACAATTTCCTTATCGATGCTTTTTTCACGTGCCACGGCATCAGAAATTTGTAAAAGCTCTAATCTGTTTGCGCTTACTGCTGTCATACTTTTATGCTCCAGTATATTTTCATAATATGATCGGAATTAAGATGGCTTCGAAGTGGCAAGCTTCATCAATTCATCCGTCAGTACCAGTTTTGCTTTTTGAATGTCATCAAAATCAAGTTTATAAACTTCACCCTCAACATTCATTAAAATTAAGTTGTCTTCCGTCCCCAGTAATTTACCACGGTATCTTTTGCGTCCATCGACGGATTTTTTCATTTCTATTTTTGTTTCATGTCCTGCATAATTGATAAAATCCTTCATGCGGGTCAACGGCCGGTCAAGACCAGGTGAACTTACCTCTAAAACATATTCACTATCGATCGGGTCTTCCACATCAAGAAGAACTGAAATTTCCCTGCTGATTTTGGCACAGCCCTCGACTGTCATGGTACCATCTTCTGCTTCAGCCATGATCTGCAAAGTTGACGGTCCGCCTTTTGGTGAGCTGAACATCTGCACGCGCACCAGCTCATAGCCCAGGCTTTCAATAGCGGGCTCAATTAGATCAGCAATTTTATCCGTCAGGATCGTTGACATCAATATTCCAGAATTTATCAGGTACAAACAAAAAAGCAGGCCAGTGAAACACTTGCCCGCACCTAAATTTTTAAAATTTCAAGTGATTCGGATATCTATATATATAGAGTAATTTTGAGGAACTTCAAGCTCTTTATTCAGTACTGATCATATGCCGCTTTTATGCTTTTTTGATAAATGTCATATAAGCACTTTTCCGGCCAGCTTTGAGGGCCTTCTGCTCATAACGGGTTGGCGGCCAGTCATCGGGTCTGACATGCCAGTTATCGGGATGATCCGATTTCCAGTCAAAATCCTCATTTTCCAATAAACGGGCAAGGATCCACCGACAATAATCATGATGATCGGTGCCAATTCGGAGTTCAGCATTCATTTTAAGAATTCGGGACAATACTGCCAAGTTTCCAGGATTAACGACACGGCGCTTATGATGTCTTTTTTTAGGCCAAGGATCGGGGAACAAAATAAAGGCACGGGAAATAGACTGATCCGGCAGTGCATCCATTAACAGCCGTGCATCATCCTTAAAAATCCTGATATTGGTCACATTATCACGGACCATATGATCAATAAGACCGGAAACCCCATTAATAAAGGGCTCACAGCCAATAAATCCAATATTCGGATTTGCCTTAGCCTGTTCTACTAAATGCTCACCCTTGCCAAACCCAATTTCCAGCCAATATTCGGCCGGATTATGATCAAACAGTTTTGAAAGTTCAACTTTACCATTTTCAAAAGACTTAATTGAATATTTAGGCAGATATTCATTAAGTCTGGCGGCACTGTTTTCTTTTAATGGCTTTGCCTGACGTCGCCCATAAATGCGACTGCCCTGAATAGTTTCCAGATCTTTCATACAGCTTTCACACAATCATTGCATTGCAATAATTATTAGAATTCAGCCTTTAAAGCGTCAACCAAATCTGTTTTTTCCCATGAAAAACCACCATCCGCTTCCGGATTTCTGCCAAAATGGCCATAGGCTGCTGTCCGTCTATAGATAGGCTTGTTAAGGCCTAGATGCTGGCGAATTCCTCTGGGACTTAAATCCATCACTTCGGTTAGCACTCTTTCAAGTTTTGCCGGGTCCACGTGACCGGTCTGATGAAAATCAACATATAGCGAAAGGGGTTTTGAAATTCCAATAGCATAAGCCAGCTGGATTGTACATCTGTCAGCCAGCCCGGCTGCAACAACATTTTTTGCAAGATAACGGGTAACATAAGCAGCAGAACGGTCCACTTTGGTCGGATCTTTTCCTGAAAATGCACCGCCGCCATGCTGTGCGGCCCCGCCGTAGGTATCCACAATGATTTTACGGCCGGTAAGACCCGCATCACCGTCAGGGCCACCAATAATGAACTGGCCGGTCGGATTGATGTAAAGCTCTTCTTCCGGCGGCATCCAGCCATCAGGTAAAATTTTCTGAATGTGTGGCAGAACGATCTCCCTGACACGTTGCTGACTAACACTTGCATTATGCTGAGTTGAAACCACAACAGATGTAGCGGCCACCGGTTTTCCGCCTTCGTACCTTAAGGTCACCTGACTTTTAGAATCCGGGCCAAGTTCCGGCGCACTACTGCTATGGCGCTCATCAGCCATGGATTTTAGAATATTATGGGAGAATTCAAGTGTTGCGGGCATTAAAGATTCTGTTTCATTGGTGGCATAACCAAACATTATTCCCTGGTCGCCAGCACCTTCATCTTTGTTGCCGGCAGCATCAACACCCATTGCAATATCCGATGACTGACCATGCACAAGCACTTCAACCTGCATATTTTTCCAGTGAAACCCTTCCTGCTCATAACCAATCGCTTTTACAACATCACGGGCTGTTTGCTCCATAACTTCATTCGTTATGGATTCCGGACCGCGAACTTCACCAGCCAGAACTACTCGGTTTGTGGTCGTCAGTGTTTCAACGGCAACACGTGATTCAGGCTCAGCTGCCAAAAATTTATCAACAATTGCGTCTGAAATTTGATCAGATACTTTATCCGGATGTCCTTCTGAAACGGATTCACTGGTAAATAAATAGTTTTCTCGACTCAATTTTCTGCTCCTGAAAGAGAAATTAATAAACATGATGTCAATAGTATATAAAGAAATCTTTATATAATGTTAATTGACAGTGATATCGTGCAAAAAACCTAAAATCAACCTTTTATTTTAGAGCTTCAATAAAATCTGCAATTTCAATTGCTGACTGCTCTAAATTATCATGATGGGAACGTCCTGATTTTAATCTCGGTTTTAAATCATGGTTTCCATCCGTTAGCCATACTATTTTAATTTTATCGGAAAGTTTATATTGGCTGACTATATCTTTTGACCCCATTGGGTCCCTTTCCCCCTGTAAAATAAGGGTGGGTGTTTTAAGGCTCATCAAATGGTCGATGCGTGGCTTATCCAATTTTCCCGGCGCGTAAAATGGATAACCAAGAAGAATGAGCCCCTGTACTCCGCACTCATCTGCAACCATTGAAGCGATCCGTCCACCCATTGATTTTCCACCAATGAAGATTGGACCTTTATGATTTTTTTGACTTTCCTCAATGATTTGATGCCATGACGTCAAGAGCGTATTTAGCGGGTTTGGGGGCCGTTTTCCCCCACCATCGCGACGGATGGCCATATAGGGAAATTCAAATCGCAGAATTTTTATATTGTTTTGGACAAGCGTTTCAGCAAAATAATTCATAAAATCCGTATCCATCGGGGCACCCGCTCCATGAGCAAGAATTAATAAATTTTCCGCATTGTCAGGTCCTGTCCAGATAACCGGATGATTTTTTATCTTAGACAACTATGATATTTCCATTTCTAACAATTATATCAATAGCTTGAAGCTTATCACCATTGCATGGCCCCGCAACACATAGTCCATCCGAGATTTGGAAAAGAGCCCCATGGGTATGACACATGAAATATTTTCCGCTTTTTTCAGTAAACTTTCCTTCTTCCATATTAAGAGGCGTACCCGCATGGGGACAGACATTTACATAGGCATATATATTATCCTCTATTCTATGCACAAATATATCTTGAATATCGTTGCCGCTGCGAAAGGAAAATTCTTTCGCACCCCCCTCTTCAATATCACTGATCGGACATAAAATATCCCCGGCATTAAGCCCTATATCAAGAGCACTTAATTTTATAGAGTTAGTCACCAGCCGGCAGCCATGGGCCAATAGCCCCCATCCAGCGACGGACCGTTACCTTATCAAAAAGGCCCGCTTTGTTGTAAGGATCGTTTTTGGCAAAGTCCTCTGCCTGTTCACGGCTGTCAACGTCAACGATAATCATGCTGCCGCAGGGTTTTGGTTCATCGCCTTCTGTAAGAAGCGGGCCGCCAAGAACTGTAAGTCCCTGTTCTTTGGCATAGGCAAGATGATCAGGGCGTACCTTCATACGCAGATCCAGGCTGTTTTCCTTATCAAAGGCAGTTATTATGTAGTGCATTGGTTTTCCTTTATTTTAATATTCTGAAACAAATGGCCTGTTGAGCAAATCCATTATGACCGTATCGACATCCTTGCCTTCATGCAGAATATCATTAACGGCCATGACAATCGGTAAATCAAGCTTTTCTTCCCGGCATATTCTCGCCAGAACAGAAGACGTATGATACCCTTCGGCAACTGTATTTCTTACTGAGAGAAACTCGTCTATGGATTTCCCTTCTCCGATCGCAATGCCCAGAGACATATTCCTTGATTGCGGCGATGAGCAGGTAAGAATTAAATCACCAAGACCGCAAAGCCCCATCATTGTTGATCTTTCAGCACCGTATCGTTCTCCGAATTTTACCATTTCCGAAAGGCTTCTGGTTATTAAGGCCGCCCTGGCATTATCTCCCATTTTCCGACCTGTGGTTATACCACAGGCAATGGCAAACACATTTTTAAGAGCGCCGCCAATTTCGGCGCCCACTACATCGCGCGAGGCATAAGGCCGAAAAGTTGGCTGACCAATGGCATCGGATAGTCTTTTTGTCACCCGTTGGTATTTTGACGCTATCGTCACCGCAGACGGCAACCCTTCGGCAACTTCCCGGGCAAAAGTTGGCCCAGATAAAACAACAAGTGGAGATTTTGGCAGTATTTCAGAAACAACTTCCGACATAAGCTTTCCTGATGATTGCTCAATCCCTTTTGCGCAAAGCACAATTGTCGCACTTTCCTGAATATGGTGTTTAAGATCGCCAAGTACGGATCTTAAAAACTGGGCAGGTACCACCATAAAAATATAATCATGACCGGCTATATCAGCCATATTTGAGGTGGCCTTCAGTTTTTCAGAAAGTTTGATCCCCTTTAAAAAGGTTTTATTTTCATGATGCTGATTAATTGACGTCACGACGTCATCTTCCCGCGCCCAAAGTGTGACGCTACACCCCGCCTTTGCTGAAAGTTGTGCCAAAGCCGTCCCCCAGGCACCGGCTCCGACAACCCCTATACTTGGGGGTTTTATATTTTTATCATCTGACAATTGGTCTTCCATTTAATTCTCAAACCTTACTATTCAAGCTTTAATGCCAGCCCCTATTGCGGCCGGCGCATCAGGGTCAAGTGGCCATCTCGCCACCGCACCCGCATTTAAATCGGAAAATTCCTTTCTTTTGTATTTCTCAACCCCTGCCCAGGCTATCATCGCCCCATTATCCGTACATAAATGCATTGGTGGTGCTTTTAGCTCGAACCCACGTCGATCACAAAGATTTTTCAGTCTATCTTTAATCGTGCTATTGGCTGCAACGCCACCGGCAACGACTAGTATATGATCACCTGTTGGAAAATATTCAAGATAATTATCCATAGCTTGATCAAGTCGGTCGATAATTGAATCAGACAGCGCTGCCTGAAAACTGGCGGCAAGGTCATAAATATCCTGCTTTTGCAAAATGCCATTTTTCTCGGCACATAAGTTGTCTTTCGCTCTAAGCACTGCGGTTTTTAGCCCGGAGAATGAAAAATTACTTCCCGGCTTACCTTTTAATGGTCGTGGAAATTTAAATCTTTTCGGATTTCCTTGCTTTGCTGCTTTTTCAATGGCCGGGCCGCCCGGATATCCAAGACCCAGAATTTTTGCTGTTTTATCAAAAGCTTCCCCAGCCGCATCATCAATAGTTGTGCCAAGGCGCTGGTAGCTGCCAACATCTTTAACAATAAGAATCTGACAGTGTCCCCCTGAGATCAGAAGCAATAAATAAGGAAAGACAACTTCCTCGGTCAAACGAACAGATAATGCATGCCCTTCAAGATGGTTGACGCTGATCAAGGGAAGCCCGCGCGCATAGGCAATTGCCTTTGCGGTCATTAAACCTACCATCACCCCGCCGATAAGGCCTGGTCCTGCTGTTACTGCAATGGCCGAAAGATCCTCGAAGCCGATATCGGCTTCACGGAGGGCCTCCCTGATCAATCGGTTAAGATGATCAATATGGGATCGGGCCGCTATTTCAGGCACGACACCGCCGTAAGGCTTATGTTCTTCAAGCTGCGTCAGAACTATATTTGACAATATTTCTTTATTTGAAGAGACGATGGAAACAGCCGTTTCATCGCAACTGCTTTCTATGCCAATGATGAGTATCTGATCTTTTTTATTTGGCTTTGTCATCTTACCTTTTTTACTATCTTTACTGGCAACGCTTGATAATTTCCATTAAACCTTATACCACATAGCGAAGTGAATAATACAGGCTCTAACATCCGGACGTTGACAGTGCAAGAAACAGTTAAAAAAACACTCAAAATAGGGACCCGCGGCAGTCAACTGGCACTTGCACAGGCGCATGAAGTAAAATCGCTTCTGATTAACGCACATAATCAACTGAATGATACCGATATCGAAATTATTGTAATGTCCACCCGCGGTGACCGTGTTCAGGACCGCAATTTAAGTGAAATTGGCGGCAAAGGTTTATTCACTGAAGAAATTGAACAGGCTTTATATAAAGGTGAAATTGATGTTGCTGTTCATTCTCTAAAGGATATGCCAACCATATTGCCTGAAGGCCTTGAACTTGTCTGTTATCTTGAGCGGGAAGATGTGAGAGATGCCTTTATTTCGTCAAAAGCACATTCTTTAATGGAACTTGCGCCTGGCGCTGTGGTCGGGACTTCATCCTTAAGGCGTAAAGCGCAAGCCTTGGTTTTAAGGCCTGATCTTAAAATTATCAATTTCAGGGGCAATGTCCAGACAAGGCTTGAAAAGCTGGATCAGAATGTCGCTGATGCGACATTTCTTGCTATGGCAGGATTAAACCGTCTTGGCATAAACGATTCACGCGTTAATGCCATCGACCCATCGGTTATTCTGCCTGCCGTTGCTCAAGGGGCCATCGCCATTGAAATTGCCAGCCAAAATGACAAAATGAGAGAGCTGCTTAAACCGCTTAATCATAAAGAAACCGAACTTTGTGTCAGAGCAGAACGCGCTATGCTATATATATTGGACGGATCATGTCGTACACCCATTGCCGGGCTCGCCACCATTGACGGTGAGATCATGACCCTTAAGGGTCGTGTTCTTTCAGAAGATGGCAGAACGGATCGCAGTGACAAGATCAGCGGTGATAAGAATGATCCGGAAAAACTTGGTGAGACATTGGGACTGCGGCTTAAATGAACCTGTTGCTGACAAGACCAATTAATGAAAGTAATGAGCTTGCTGAGCAACTTCGCAGACAAAATATCACTGTTTATATTGATCCTTTGATGACTGTTAAATATCTTCCTGTCGAACCGGACAACTTTTTCAAGTATCAGGCCATTATTTTAACCAGTGGAAATGCTGTAAAGACAATCGACTATATCAATATAGAAAAAAACTTTCCCATATATACTGTAGGCAATAAGACAGCAAATCTTGTCAAAATGACTGGTCAATCAAATGTTATAAGCGCAGATGGGGACGAAAAAACATTATCTGACCTGATAATTAATAATCTGGATCCTGAAAACGGTCCTTTATTATATCTTTGCGGCGTTCACAGAACAGGAAAGTTGTCTGAGACTCTTATAAATAAGGGGTTTCAGGTAACTTCCCTGGAAGTATACAGAATGGATGCGGCATCAGACCTGAGCGATAATAGCAAAAATCTGCTTAATTCTGGTTCCATAGATTTTATCCCCTTTTATTCGGCAAGAAGCGCCATTATATTTAAAAGACTGATCCGCAACGCCGGTCTGGGTAATACACTTGCATCAATTACTGCTCTATGCCTAAGCCCGGCTATAAGAAAAGAGCTGGAGTCTTTAAGCTGGAAGGAAATTATGACTGCCAAAAAGCCAACTCAGAGTGATTTGTTCAAGCTTATAAAAATAGACCTTTAAGGAAATGTGCAAATGTCAGACGAAAAAAAAGTCGCCCCGGACAAACCTGATACTTTAAATGATCCTAAAAATGATCAAAAAAAAGAGGCAGGATTTAAAACTACTTCGACTGTAAGTAAGCCCACCGCGGCCAAACCTGATCCTGCCAAAACCAAGTCAAAACAGACGAATTGGTCATTACGCATTCTTGGGGTGGTTCTTATTTTTATATTTGGCGCTATAACGAGCATTTATTATATGCCCGCCTTAAAACAAAGACTGCCGTTTATTGCCCGCTGGGTTGGAGAAAATGGAAATGGTGATCTCTCTTTAATTCAGCAGCGTCTGAATGAACAACAGATCGAAATTGAAGCTCTTAAAACAAGAGCCAATGAACTTGAGACCAATTTAAGCCAACTTCCGAAATCTGATGTCGTATCAACAGAAGGGCTGACCGCCGATCTGGAGGCGAGAATATCCACACTAGAGCAAAAAATTAATTCTCTGCCGACACTATCAGAAAATATGGCTGTTCCGGTACAGGATACGTCGCAATCAGCACGGATTGATATGTTATTAAGTAGGATGAGCCAACTTGAAGCGTCATTTGTGCCTTTAAGTCAGAATATGGTTGATGCGGCCCGCGCCGAAAAAGAACGTCAGTCACTATTACAGCAAAATAAAAGCATGGAAGAGAAAATTACCGATCTTGAGAAACGCCTTCTGGCAGTTGAACAGATTGCCGCCAAAGATAATTCCGGTTTATTGCTTAATCTGAAAATTGCCGACTTAAAACGCCGGATTATTACCGGGGAAGCTTTTGTCACAGAACTTGATGCACTTCGCGAACTTGCCGCCAAAAACAATCTGATGTCAGATTCGTCATTTAAACAGTCTTTTGATATTCTGGTAAAAAATGCCCCTGAAGGCATTAAAACGCCTGAACAGTTAAGACTGTCATTTAATAATCTAATTCCTGAAATTTTAAACACTGGCGGGATCGATGAACAGGCATCATGGTGGCAAAATACCCTTGGTCGCATTAAAAACCTGATCACAGTAAGGAAAACAGACGGCACATCCTATGATGAAAAAGGATTGGATGTGACGATTAACGAAGCCGAAAACTGGCTGGCCGGTTCCAGCGTTAGAAAAGCACTGGAAGCAGTGGACAAATTGCCTTCCGAAAGCCAGATCATTCTCGAGCTCTGGAAGCAGGATGCCCAAAACTGGATTGCCGCTGTTGAGGCCGTAGATATGCTGGCGACAAAAGCGGAAGACGCCTATCTGAAAAATGAATCCGTGTCAAATCCGTCTGCTAATTCCGGGAGCATCCTATGATCCGGCTAACATTTTATAGCATTCTTGCCGTGATCATCGCTTTGGCAGCTGCCTGGATTTCAGCAAGTCCGGGTCAAGTACTTATTACCTGGCAAGGATGGGAAATTCGTTTTTCCGTCGCTGTTATGGTTTTTTTACTGGTTTTATATACAATTTTCTTTTGGTTTCTTGTCTGGTTCATTAAGAAACTTAACATTGTCGCCTATTTTACTGACCCCAGAAGACTGCACGCAAAAAGAAAAAAAGGAGACAATGATCTTGATCAGGCCTGGTCAGCTTTTGCCCTTGAGGATTATAAAGAAGCCTTAAAATTGGGGCTTCGTGCGAAATCAAAACTTGGCGAAACAGGGGGCGTCTTAAGGCTGCTTGCCAGTACGACGATAAAATTAAATAGCGGTGAAAACCCCTATCTAGAAGCGCTCAGAAAGATTCCGTCCAGCGTTGCCTGGGTTGAGAAACAGGAACTTGACAGCCTGATCGAACAAAAAGCGTGGGACAAATTAGGACCCCTGATCAAGGATTTACTGACACATTATCCTAAAAATAAAAATCTTCTAAAGCTAAATTTTCTGGTGACAGCCCGACTGGGAAACTGGCAATCCGCTAAAGTTGCCCTCAATTCAGCGATAGAACAAAAAAATGTTTTTAATCAGGAAGAGCAAAAACATTATCAGGCCGTCATTGATTACTGCCTGTCACTTGAAGAAAAGGCAGCCGGAAACAAAGTGGAAAGTATCAATTTATTAAAAGCATCCTTAAAATATGATCCCGCATTTTCCCCGGCAGCCACATCGGCAGCCAGATCATTTATAGAACGAGACGATAAAAGATCCGCGGAGAAAGTCCTCAATACCATCTGGAAAGTTGCGCCGACCTGGGAAATAGCAGAATTGATCGCTGATCTTTACCCGGCGGAGTCAAGCAATGAAGCATTTCGCAGAGTAAAAAAATTGACGGACGGTGCCCCAGAATTTGTTGAAAGCCAGCATTTATTGGCGCAAGTCGCTATATCTGCAAAACAATGGCCGGATGCCCGAAAGGCTCTTGAGAAAGTGATAAATTCAAGTAAAGCGAGCCAGAAAACCTTTATGCTTATGGCGCAGCTGGAACAAAAACAAAAAAATGACCAAAAAGCTGCTGATGTCTGGAAAGAAAAATCAGACCGTGCCAATCAGGATAATCATTGGAGCTGCACGTCCTGCCAGAAGAAAACAGCCCATTATCTGCCGGTTTGTCCATCTTGCAATGAATTTGATACTATCAAATGGCAACGAAATTAGTTTTTCTGGCAGAAGAAGTGGCCAGAATATATCGTCTCAGTCATAGAAAATAATTTCATCCTTGCTGGAAATACAGTCAGGATTAGGACATTCCGGTGTTCCATGTCGAGAACAGACCGATGATAAACTGGAATCGCAAAAACCACAAAGGGCTTTCACCTGTGGCAGGATTACAGCATCTTTTCTAATTTCAAACCCTTTTTGCTTAAATTTCTTCAAGGTTCTGGAAAATGTTTCAGGTTTCATATCAAGATAGGAAGCAATCAGGGATTTGTCATAGGGCAGTTCAACCATATCCGGCACGCGACCCTGCTCAAGGAGCAGTTTTAAAAGAAACCATCCAACGCGCTCCGTGGCTGATTTTAACCGAATACTTTCAAGTCCCTGCATCAACATCTGCGAATGAACCGACATTGCCGTTAAAACATTGACTGCAAAATCATTATTTGAATTAATAATATCGCGTATGTTTACAGCAGAAAGCATCAGGATACGCGCTTCTTTGGCCACCTGAGCGTTGACCGGGAAAGGCGCATTTAAAAACACAGCACTTTCCGCAACCATATCACCACTGGTCAGCATTTGAACGATGGTTTCCTCGCCGCTTGAGTTTCCTTTATAAAGTTTTACCCAGCCTTCGAGAATTATATAAAGTTTGTCAGACACATCCCCTTCAAGGAAGAGAAGCTTTCCTTTTTTATAAATACCTAGAGATGCGTTTCTGAAAATGTCGGCTTTAATTTTTTCAGAAAGCCCTTTAAACAAGGGTAATGTATTGATGAACTCCTGCTGCTTCTTTGTAAAGCCATTCAGGCCTGCCGACTGTCTGGTGTCTTCTTTATCATTAGCCGTTAATGATGCTCTATGCAGGGATTTATCTTTACCTTCCAGAGTTTCAATCAGCTGTAATGACAGCTTTCCCATCCGATCAGTATTTTTTAAAGATATTTCAAACCAATTTCCTGCAGAAATGTCATCAAAATTACCCTCAAAATTAACGGTCATATATTGATCAAAAATAAGTTTCTGATCTTCTCTTGCTAAAGCAACAAAATTTTCTCTATACGCTTTCTGCTGAGTTAACAATTCTTCGTATTTCTCATTTATATCTGCTTTGCCAACCTTTTTGGAAGACAGACCCATTACACCATGATCAAATCCACGACACATTTTTTCGCTAAAATTAATAAAACTGGAGAATGCACTCACACGATCGGAATCATTTTGTGGATCATTTAGCGCAACTTCAATAATAAGGTCGATTATAGGCTCAATTATTTTATGACCATAATTTGATAAGTTATCTGAAACACTTATTTTTTTTGTTAAAACAAGATCTCTCCTGGAAGTCAGGTTTTTCACTTCCGGCATTATTGAAGAAAGTTTTTGCTGCGTACGATTATTCAATTTTCCCTTTTCACTCAAATTTTGGATTTTTGCTGCCAATTCATCGGTAATATGATTACTTTCGATAAATTGTTGCCTGATATCTCTATCGTTGTCTTTCAAGCTGCTGCATAAATAAAAAACGACGAAACTGCGTTCTTTCTGCATTTCGAGCAATAGTCGACATAATGGCAACAATATTTGTTTCATTTAAGTACCTTTTTGCGGCAAATGCCGTAGCTTTTAACTATTTGATTTCCTCAAATTTCTCTGCAACTTTATTAAACTCACTTAAACTTCCGCTTTTAATATTGAAATACCAGCCATGCAGATGCAGGTTTCCTTTTCCGACCGCATCTTTGACCCATGGAAATTCTGCCAGATTTTTAAGTGATATTAATATAGCCTTCTTTTCACAGCAGGAGACCTTTTCCTCTTTGCTCAAAGTCTTTTCTTCCTGTTCCGTAAATTCACTGGCATTTTTTACAATTTTCATCCAAGGGCGGATGAAGCTATATCCTTCAGTGCTGTCTGAAATTGCCTTATCCATCAGGGCGCCAATACCACCACATCCACTGTGTCCCATGACGATAATATGTTTAACTTTAAGATGATTTACAGCAAACTCAATTGCCGCACTGGTGCCGTGATACGTGCTGTCATCGCCATCGCCTTCAAATGGCGGGACAACATTGGCAACGTTACGAACCATGAAAAGTTCACCCAGTTCGCTTCTTGTCAGGATCGCCGGATGAACCCTGCTGTCACTGCAGGCAATCATCATGACTTTTGGGTCCTGTCTTACCCCTGCGACCTTTAGCCATTCTCTGTTTTCTTCACCTAGATAGTTGGCTTTAAATTCCCGGTATCCAGAAATTAACCTGTCATATGCTTCCATATTTTTTTCTTTTACCCTTTTAATTCGTTTACATTAAACCATATTGTTATAATTGAATATTGATTTGTGTCAAAAACAAACCTAGAGAATATGGTATATAAGCAGACATAAAAAACTGAATTGGAGAATTAAATGCCGGCACCAGAAAATAGTGAAGACTTCCCCCTTAAGGAAGCCCGCGAACTGGTCGCTCATTTAATGGTCCGTAATCCTTATATCTATTGGGCGGATTTGCTTCTTAATCTGGTGCTTGGCTGGGGCGGGTTCTATCTGGTGGTTGTTACACCCGCATTTACAGTCATGAACATAGTAGCCTTCATCGTATCATCGTTTTCTTTGTACCGGGTTGCTATTTTTATTCATGAAATTGTTCATATGAAAAAGGGCACCTTCCGCAGCTTTATATTCTTCTGGAATTTGGTAGCGGGACTTCCTCTGCTCATTCCGTCCTTCACATATTATGGCGTTCATAATGATCACCATCGGCGAGATACATATGGCACGACTGAAGATGGTGAATATTTACCTTTCGGTGCTGAAGAAAGCTGGAAAATCATTGCTTATGTTTTTCTTTCCTTGATATTGCCGCTTTTATTTCTGATACGCTTTCTGATCCTGACCCCACTTTCATGGATTATTCCATCACTGGGCAAATATGCATGGGAGCGGGCTTCTTCACTTACCATTGATTTAAGTTACCGCCGTCCGCTGCCAACACGGCTTGACGGAAAATACTGGCGGTTTCAGGAAATTGGCGCCTGCCTTTATGCATGGACAGCCGTAATCCTGATATATCTGGGTGTTCTTCCCTTAAAATTTGCCATTGTATGGTATCTGGTTACGCTGGTTATTTTTACAATGAACAGCCTTCGGACACTGGGGGCCCATGCCTATCGCAACCCGGGTGACGTAAAAATGACCGTGGCTGACCAGTTTCTGGACAGCGTTGATGTCACTGGCGGACTTCTTTCACCTTTATGGGCGCCGGTGGGACTGCGCTTTCATGCGACCCATCATCTTTTCCCACAAATGCCCTATCACGCGCTTGGAGAAGCACATTATCTTCTGGTTGAGAAGCTCTCTGATAACAAACTTTATCTCTGTTCGACCAGAAGATCGCTGTGGCATGCGCTTAAAACTCTCTGGCAGGATTCCAAGATAAGCCAGCAAGGAAAGAAAATATAATCACACTAATATTAATGTGACGTATTATGGATTTTTACGCCGGCTACTTTGTTAAGGAAATAAAGCCCGACAGCAAGCAGTATTAGTCCAGGAATAAAGACCAGATTATTTTCGGTGAACCCGGCTGTAATGAAACAGATGACACAGACTGAGCCGTTAAAAAGCTCGTATGGCAGTTGCGTTCTAACATGATCGAACTGGCTGCACCCGGCCCCGGACGCTGATAAAATGGTCGTGTCAGAAATGGGGGAGCAATGATCACCAAACATACCGCCGGAAAGCACCGCCCCGATTGAAACATGCATTGGCGCACCAAGCGCATCGGCAACGGCAATGATGAGCGGCATCATAATGGCAAATGTTCCCCAGGATGAACCGGTGGCAAACGACATGGCAGCTCCAAATAAAAAAGCAATAACAGGCACCAAAAATGGCGCAAAATTACCCTGAGCAAGCGAGATAATAAATTGTGCCGTCCCCAGATTCTTACCGACTGAACTCAATGACCATGCCAGAACCAGAATGATAAGCACGCTGGTCATTCTGTTAATTCCACTGAAATAAATCACCATGCTTTCTTTAAAGCTATTGACGCCATAGATCATGAGCAGTGCGATTAAAGTAACAGATGCGAAAAAATAAGCACTGGAAAGAGCCCCCCTGAAAGCAAGCGACGGCACAGGATTTAGCGGAAATCCAAGCGGAGCAAGTAGGAAAAATAAAACCCCCAGCATAACAAACAACGGTAGCCAGACAAAAATAGCCTTGGCATTTGGATGGTTCATATTGTCCGATATTTCCAAACCACTATCATCTTCCAGAACCACACTTTCCTGTGCTTTTTGTTCTGCACGAGCCATTGGCCCAAATTCATATCCGGAAAAAGCAACAAGCGGTACCATTGTAATGGCAAATATTGAATAAAACTGAAACGGAATGGCGGCAACAAATGCATCATAACTTGATTCCGTCCGTCCGATTTCGAGAAACTGGGTTTCAATTAGCCCCATTGAATATACCCCCCAGCCGATAAATGGCACAAGAACCGCCACCGGAGATGCTGTTGTATCAACGATCCACGCCAGCTTTACCCTTGAAATTTTCAGTTTGTCCGTGATGGGCCGGAAAATTGGCCCAACAATCAGTGGCGTTCCAAGATCAGAGAAAAAAATCATAATCCCGGTCAGCCAGGCGGCAATCTGTGCTTTAAACCGACTGGTGATAATATGAGTCATTTTGGTCGCAAAGGCTACGGCTCCGCCAGATTTTTCCATCAGCGAGACAAGGCCACCGATAAAGCACATCAAAACCAGAATGCCCGCCTGCGCCGGTGAAATCATTTGCGGCACAAAATAATCCGATACCATCAGACTGATTGTCATGATCGGGTTAAACCCGTAAATGATAACAACGCCCGAAAATACACCGCAAAACAGGCCGATGATGACATTTTGTGTCCTAACGGCTATGCCAAGTGTTAAAATTATCGGAATAATGGAAATAAATCCGTATTCAGTCCCTTCCAACCCTTCCCTCCTGCGTTTTTTTGCTTATAGTAACGCAATAGAATTTTTAGGAAACAATAAAGTTATGCAATAAATGCATTACAATTCGACACGGGAGTATTTTTCATGATCAGATTAACCAGACTGGCCGCTCTTTTCGGGCTGCTTATCATTGCGGCCTGTTCACAAAGTGAGCAGAACACCGAAAATAATCAGGCTTCAGGACCGGATTATAATTTAACGTACGATTTATATATTAGCGGCGGCTCAATTGTTGACGGCTCCGGCGAGCCGTCCTATGCAGGGGATCTGTTGGTAAAAGGTGATAAAATTGCTTATGTCGGTACGGTTGATGCTTCAAAAGTAAAGGCCGTTGATACAATTAATGCCGCAGGAAAAGTTGTCTCGCCTGGTTTTATAGACGCCCATTCACACGGAAACCCGCTGAGTGAAGACAATGATTATCTTCGCAGTTTCCTACGTCAGGGTATTACCACTGTTATCCTTGGACAGGACGGCAGCAATCCCGGTGGCAGCAACGGTATGTCCATAA
Source organism: Emcibacteraceae bacterium (assembly GCA_041396985.1). Lineage (NCBI taxonomy): Bacteria > Pseudomonadati > Pseudomonadota > Alphaproteobacteria > Emcibacterales > Emcibacteraceae > Emcibacteraceae bacterium. Next base: position 282,927 of record JAWKXO010000002.1, on the reverse strand, counting down.
GCCAGTGGATCAGCGAGGTTGACGCTCATGGCACCGCCCCTAATATCGCAACACTTATTGGACATGGGTCCATTAGAACACTTTCCGGTGGTGGTGAGAAAGATAAAGTGACGCCGGAAGAGCAGCAAAAAATGGAACAACTGCTGATAGACGGCATGGCAGAAGGCGCTTACGGCATGAGCACCGGACTTGAATATGTACCAGGACGATATGCTGACACCGAAGAAATGGCGGGATTGGCAAAAGCGGTCGGCGCACATGACGGCTTAATTTCAAGTCATATGCGCAGTGAAGATGACGATCTTGTCGCCGCCTCAATTGACGAGCTTCTTGCGCAGGGCAGATATGCCCGCGTCAATGCCACACATATTAAAGTTGTTTACGGCAAAACCCGCGAACAGGGCGATGCTGTCTTAAAACAAATCCGTGATGCACGGGCCGCCGGCATTCATGTGACTGCTGATGTCTATCCTTATCTCGCCAGCTTTGGCGATATGAGCTACCTTTATCCGGAATGGGCAAAGCGGGAAAGCGAATTTAATGATGCCGCAATAAACCGCCGTGAAGAATTCAGAGAATTTTTAAGGGCAAAAATCAAACGCCGTAACGGTCCGGGTGCCATTCTGATTTCAAATGGTGAGTATGCCGGTAAAACACTTGAAGAAATTTGTGCCATTACCGGAAAATCACCGGAAGATCAGATTATAGATTTTGGCCATAACGGACCCGCCACCGCCCACTTCATTATGAGCAAAGAAACCCAGGATGCCTTTATCACAGCCCCTGATGTATCCATTTCGACCGATGGCAGCCCAACCATGCGCCATCCGCGTTCATTCGGCTCTTTCCCGAAAGTGATTGAGGAATATGTGGTGCGCGATAAAATGATGCCGATTGAGCTAGCTGTCAATAAAATGACCGGTCAGACTGCCAATATTTTTGATATCCAGACAAGAGGACTTTTAAAAGAGGGCTATGGCGCTGACATTCTTGTTATGGATCTTGATAATTTAAGGGCCAACACCACCTGGACCGATATTTATGCCGAACCAACCGGGTTTGATTATATTATTGTCAATGGCAAGGTTACGGATCCATCAGTTAAAGCAGATAAGCCAACTTTCGGTCGCGTGCTGCTGAAAACAAAAGGTGACTAGTGCGATGATAAAAAAGCTTCTTGTCACTATTGCCGTCAGTTTCTCATTAAATGCTTCAGCCGCTGATAATAAATCAGTGTCTGAGGCATGGTCCAATGTCAGTGACATCATGAAAAAGGACTTTGTAAGCTCTCAAACCATAGGTGGCAGCTTATATTATGTACGGGACGGTAAAACTTATGGCGCGCTAAATCTTGGCTATGCCGATCTGGCAACCAAGAGAGCCGTTGACGAAAATACCATCTTTCACTGGGCCTCCATCACCAAGACATTCACGGATATTGCCCTGATGCAATTGGTGGAAGAAGGTAAGGTTAAGCTTTCTGACCCGATTACCAAATATCTGCCTGAGCTTAAAAAAGTTCATAATCCATACGGATCGATGGATGATATTACCCTGGATATGCTGGTCAGTCATACTTCCGGCTTCAGGGACGGGTCCTGGCCCTGGGCCGGTGGCGAGAAATGGATGCCGTTTGAGCCAACCGACTGGGAACAGATTGTTGCCATGCTGCCCTATATGAAAATTAATTTTAAACCGGGGTCAAAATTTCAATATTCAAACCCTGCCCTTATATTTATTGGTAAAGTGATTGAACAGATCACCGGCGAAGATATAGAAATATATATCAATAAAAATATCCTGATGCCGCTAGAAATGCGCAGCAGTTATTTTGATATAACCCCCAGACACCTGCTGAAATATCGTTCCAACAATTATTTTGTGGTTGATGGGGTGGTTGATGAACAGGGCCTTGATTTTGATACCGGCATTACCGCTGCCAATGGTGGCCTTAATGCGCCAATGAAGGATATGGTAAAATATCTGAACTTTCTGCTCGGCACCGGTGACATGCAGCTTTATGAAGGGATATTAAAACGAAAAACACTGGAAAGTCTGTGGCAGCCGGTCGCACCGATAGAGGATAATGAAAGTTGGCTTGAGCAGATAAGCCATGGATTTTTCCTTTATGATCATAAGGATAGTGGTGCCCATTATATTGGACATACCGGAAGTCAGGCCGCCTATTATTCGTTTTTCTATTTAAACCCAAAAACCAATTCAGCGGTTATCATGGTGACCAACAGTCGTCCAAGGGACAGTGAGCGAAAATATATTTATTCCATGAGAAAATTTATTTTCGATAATCTTCTCTATAAATAATTAAAAATTTGACGTCATGGCTTCAGTTTTTATTCAGCCGCCAGTCTTTATAGGCATCCTGTAATTGAAATAGCCAGTAAGCTGTTTGTGCCACAATCGGTCCAAACGGCTTACCCGCATAATCAAGCCCGAATGGTTCAAACAGTTTATAGCGCTCATCACCATTGGCAATGGCGTCCGAGACAACTTCGCCACCCGCAATTGTAGAGGTCATACCCGAGCCGCCAAATCCCTGAACATACCAAAAACCGGGTTCAAGTTGGCCGATCTGCGGCATTTTATGAACCGGGTACCCCATAAGGCCACCCCAGGCCACATCTGCTTTTATTCCTTTGAGCTGCGGGTAAACCACTAATAAATCTTTCATCATGATTTGCTTCAGTTTTTCACCCACCGGGTTAAACATGGAAACCCGTCCTCCCCAGAACAGACTTCCATTGGGGAGCCTTCGGTAATAATTGGATGAAAAACGGTTATCGCTTAATCCATATAACCCTTCCACCGCAGAATTAAGACGGTCCCCTAGAGGTTCGGTCAACAATACATATGTTGCCACCGGCAGAGTTGCCCGGAATAGTTTTCTGTTCAAATTGCCAATATAAGCGCTGCAGCACAGAACAATCTGATCAGCAACCACTGATCCTTTCTCGGTTATTACTTTCCAGCCGCTTCCCAGACGCGTAATTTTTATTGCCGGGGATTTTTCATAAATGCGGGCGCCTCCCTCTTCGGCCTGTGCCGCAGAATGGCAGGTATAATTTAAGGAATGAACCTGTATGCCGCTCATCTTCATGAGCCCGTCATAATATCTTTTTGAATGATAAAGGGATCTTATCTTTTCCCGGGACCAGAATGGATAATCGAGATCCATTACGTCCTTGATAAGATCTATTCTATCCTCAACCGCCTGCCTCTCATCAAACCATGAAACCTCAAGAAGACCTTCTGTTTCACCCATTAAATCATGCCGATCACCAATACGTTTTTTAAGAAGGGTAAGGCCGTTATTGGTAAGCTTGTAAAGTTCTCTGGCATGACTTTTCCCGACTTTATCCACTAGTTTTTTAATATCCAGTGCATATCCAGAGCTGCAAAAGCTACCGTTTCGTCCAGACGCACCCCATGCAATCCTGTTTGCTTCAATCAGCACCGGTTTGATACCGCGGTCCACAAGCCCATGTGCTGTCGCCACCCCGGCCATCCCGCCACCAAGAATACAAACCGGTGTTGATATTTCATCGGTCAGTTCGGGGAATGCCTTTTTGACATTAAGGGTCCGTGAATAATAACTGTCTATATATTCGCCTTTTTCCCCTGCCCGGTCATATGGTGCTGACATTTATCTGCTTCTCTCTGAACAATTCATATAGATCTTAGTAACCCTAAATGAACTCAGGGAAATAAGGTATAATTTCGTTACTTACAATCAATATTTTGTTAAAAAGACAACTATAGCTCTTTATAGATAACACCGTCCTTCATCACCATTCTTAAACGGCTGATGGCGTTCAGATCCTCAAGCGGATTACCATCCACAGCGATAAGATCCGCCAGAAACCCGGACTTTACCTGACCCAAACTATCCTTCATATTCATCAGTTCTGCATCAACAATGGTCGCCGCCTGTAATGTTTTTAAAATACTCAACCCATATTCATGCATCAGTTTAAGTTCGCGTAAGTTGTCTCCGTGCGTATAGGGGCCGACATCACTGCCGTTACAAATGGTAACACCCGCTTCCATGGCTGACGTCATGGCGGCATGTTTGCGTTTTACGCCAACGGGCATTTCATCAATGCCTTTTTTCCAGCCGGAATATTGGGCATTGGCTTCGGTAACGGCAAGTGTCGGGCAAAAAATAACATTATTTTTTTTCATAAGTTTAAATGTATCAAGGGTCCCCGCGTCACCATGTTCAATGGATTGAACCCCGGCCAGAATGGCTCTTCTCATCCCCTCATCCGTTGCGGAATGGGCAACAACCCGACGACCGCTGCTTGCGGCCGTTTCAACAACCATTTTAAATTCATCGAGACTGAAAGTTGGCCGGGCTACCCCATTTGGCCCCCATCGATAGTCGGCATAGATTTTGACAACATCTGCGCCCTTTCCAATCTGATCCCTTACAACGCGGATCAAATCCTGTCCGTCAGCGGCTTCCGCACCGAGCGTTATTGTGTGCTCAAGATCCAGACCCTTCGGCCCATAGCTTCCCGTTGCGACAATGGCCCGACCGGCAACAATAAGACGCGGGCCTATGATCACCCCTTTTTCCAGTGCTTTTTTAATTCCGACGTCAGCATATCCCGCCCCTTCGGTCCCAAGATCCCTAAGGGACGTGAATCCGGCATCAAGTGTTGCTTTCATATGACCAACCGCGCGCGCCACCCTTTCGGCACGACTTTCCCAAAGAACCTGATCATTCCAGCTGGTTTCATTATAAGGATGCAGCAGGATATGGCTGTGGGCATCGATCAGTCCCGGCATTAAGGTAAGTCCGGCAAGATCCAGGGTTTTAAGCTTTTCCATAGGAATTTGGTACGAACTCTGAATTTTTTCTTCCGTATCAATTGCCGCAATTTTATTATTTTCTATAAGTACAGCTTTTCCCTCAATCAGCCTGCCTGCTGCAACATCAAGAATTTTCGCATTTTTCAGTAAAATATAATTTTGCGCAAAAGTTGTCTGAGCCATTAGCAGGCTCAGAAATATCATAATCAGGGTTTTCACTCATTCTCTCCCATAAGAATTCTTGCTTTTATAATCAATCATCACCATACTTCAAAAAAACTCAAAACTACAAAGTAAATGTGAAGGGCGGAATATGGGTTGGTTGACAATTTTACCTCAAGTCGTGGCGATCAGTATAGTATTATGGCGAAAAGAGGTAATCATAGCCTTGCTTGCCGCCATTTTTACGTCCGAACTTCTGCTGATTATTGATGCTTCCGATGTCAATATAGCAATGGCACCAATTGCCACAATTGAGCGTATTGTTAATGTGTTTTCCAGCCCTGACAGCACCCGTGTCCTGATGTTTTCGCTGATTATCGGTTGCCTGATTGCCTATTTGCGTCATTCGGGTGGGGTGACCGCTATGGTAGATTTGTTAATCAATAAAGGCATAACCAAAACAAAACGCCAGGCCGGTATGATGTCATTTATTATCGGTATCGTGCTTTTTGTTGAAAGCAACCTGAGTGTGATTACGGCCGGAATCGTCTCGCGCGGCCTGTTTGACAAATTTGGTATGAGCCGGGAAAGGCTGGCCTATATTATTGACAGTACCAGCGCTCCGGTCTGTATGCTGATCCTGATGAATGGCTGGGGGGCGGTTGTCCTGGCCAATCTTAATGCAAACGGCCTTGAAAATCCGGAAACAACTTTGGTCGGGACAATATTTTATAATTTTTATGCCTGGATTGCGTTACTGATTGTCCTTTATACAATCCTTAGTGATAAGCTTGTCGGGCCAATGAAGGAAGCGGAAGAAAGAACCCAGCATGCTATCGAAGAGGATCCAACCCCTGAATTCCCGGCAAGTCGTGCCAGCTTTATGGTTGTCCCGCTCCTGACCCTAATCGGACTTATTTTTGCTTTTATGTATTGGAGCGGTGATGGCGTTATCCGTAACGGTGACGGATCCCAATCTATCCTCTATGCCACTATCCTCTCCTGCCTCGTCGCCTATGTGATGATGCTAAGCAGCGGCCGTTTTACCCATATAAGGCTTGTTGAAATCGGTTTTAAGGGAATGAATGAGCTTTTACAGCTGGTCACGATCGTATTGTTATCACTTGCACTTGGCTCCAGCCTTAAAGTGCTTGGCACCGGGGCTTTTGTTGCCGGAATTGCCGGTGAAAATCTGCCTCTGATAATGATTGTGCCGATGCTGTTTCTGGCGTCTTCGATTATGGCTTTTACCACCGGAACTTCCTGGGGTACATTTGCCCTTATGATTCCGCTTGGGGTTCCCCTGATCCATACACTGGGCCTGCCACCCGCTTTTGTGATTTCAGCAATCCTTGGCGGCGGTGTATTTGGCGATCATTGTTCCCCAATTTCTGATACGACTATGATTTCGTCTGTAGCGGCCGGGTGCACATTGCTTGATCATGTGAGGACCCAGTTGCCTTATGCCATGCTCGGCGGGGTTCTGACCTTTTTTGTCTATATCATTGTGGGTGTTTTTGTCATTTAATAATCAGGTTTTCTAAGTTCCTGACCTGCCATGATGTTGATCATCATATAAAGGCGGGCTTTGGCGCCATCAAGAATACCTGCCGGGACAAGTCCTCTGGCGATAAGATCAATTTCCGCCCCCGGATAGCCATAGCTTTTTTCAAAAACTGGTCCTTCCGCTGTTCTGCTGCAGAGGATAACTGGCATCTTGGCGATCATCCTGTCAAGAAGGAGAAGCCACTTCTCAGGAAGATGTCCGGCACCGAACGCTTCTATGACCAGGCCCTGATAGTTCTCGGACATATAATATTCAAGTATATCTCCCGGATCTCCCAAAGTTGCCTTTATCAGACCAACTTTAGGAACAGATTGATTATCCAGAATCTGAAATGACCGTCTTTTCTCTACAGGAGACGATAACAATACATTTCCTTCGCAAATCTGACCCACTTTACCACCATTTAAAGATTTAAAAGCACCCACATCACGGGTGTGGCATTTCTGAACAAACCTTGCTGCATGAATGTCATCATTCATGACAACAACCACTCCTGACTTGGCGAGCGGTTTACAGGTTGCCGCAATCACCGCCCCGAGAATATTTGCAGGACCATCAGCGCTGACCATATTCGCACTTCTCATCGCTCCCGTAAAAATCACGGGAATGTTAACATCAAGAATAAGATCAAGTGCGAAAGCCATTTCTTCCAATGTATCCGTTCCCTGAATGATGACGACCCCATCCGAGTTGTCTTTTTCAGCCAACTCTTCAATTATATCTTTTAATAAAAGGACATCCATCATCTCCAGATTGGCACTCGCAACCAGTTTGACGCTTTTGGGATTAATGGTGGCAATATTCTCAATTCCCGGAACGGCACTACAAAGCTCATCTGCCGAGATGGTAGGAACCACACCTTCATCAGAATTGCCCTTTTTATTTTTTGCAGGGGCCATGGAGATTGTGCCCCCAAGCAAAACGACTGAAATAGACAACATTTCATCCATTATAAATTCTCCTAATTTTTGCCCAATTAATATGAATATATTTATACCTTATTCGAGTCTTTTTAAAGTTGTCTATTAACTTCTGAAATCAGAAAAAATAATTTTCCTTTATAACAATGACTTAGAATAAATGTTGTTTTTTTAAATATTATATTAATATAGTTAATGTTAAAGTTGTCTGAGAATATTGATCGCTACTTTTTGATCAAATTCAATCGGTTAATGAATAAGGTTTAAGTGGTACGTTAAAAAATGAGCGCAGTAGAAGATTTAAGTCAAGAACGCCGCATTACATTCTGTTTGTATGAATATTGGGAAAAACTCGCTGGTGAATCCGGTCTGCCTGCCTTAAAGAATATGAACCGAAATGAAATTGCGCCTTTTAAGAAAAACCTGGTTCTTCTTGATCTGCGTAATGGTCAGGATAATCCAACTTTCCAGGTAATCGGACAGGACCTGATGGAAGACCTGGATGAGGACCTTACAAACAAACCGGTCAAAAGCGTTCCCCGCCGTACTATGCTCAGCCGCGTAACTGATCATTATATGGAAGTTCTGGCGAACCGTGTACCGATCGCTTTTGAGGCTGAGTTTGTAAATAAGGAAGGCGAAAAAGCCCTTTATCGAGGTATTCTTCTTCCCTTCAGTGATGATAATAAAAATATTAATTTTATTCTTGGTGGTGTTCGCTGGATTCTGGAAAAGGACGTTACTCTTGATGACACCAAGCCAACTATTGAAGAATTGATGCGTCAGATTGCGCAAGGCCGGGAAGATTATGAACCCGAATCCGAACAGGATTATGAAACTGCGGCCACCGCTGATGAAGAAACGGCTGAATTTGCAGAAGCAGAATTTAATGATGAATTCCTTGAAACTGATGTGACTGATGAGGTTTCAGAACAGGAAATCACTGCTGAAGATGAAATGTTTACAGTAGAAGAAATCACTGACGAAGTTGCATTATCTGATTTCGATGTGGATATTAATGCCGAAACAGAAACAGCAGAAAATGATGATGATATCCTTGCCCTAGATATTGAAGCTGAGGATGAAGACGAAAATTTTGCATCTACTGAGTCTGAGATTGTCACTGATGAACTTGATCTGGGTGATGATGATTTTAGTTCTGAAATAGCTGATGAAGAAGGCCCTGAAAAGGCAGCTCTTCTGACACCAGAATATGAGCACATAACGGAAAATGAAGATCTTCTTATTCGCGAAGAAAATGAAGAAGCTTTCCTGAGCTCCGAAGCAGACGCCGAAGCAGAAATAGACAATTCCCATATATTGGAAGCTGAGCCAACTTATGACGAAACCGAAGGTCTTTCCGGCAACACGGAAAGTGCCTATCAGTCCGCATCAACGGGTGGCCTTCGCCGTAAAGTGTTCCTTCCTATGGAAGAGCAAACAGAAATAAGTAAATCTGATTTGGATGAAGAAGATGAGATAATGTTGTCCGAGACAGATAATTTGGAAGAACTGGAAGAAGTAACGGAAAGTGGCCATCATGAAGATAATCTTTCCTCATTCAGCGCATTGGTTGATGCAATCCAAAACAGAGAAGATGACACCGAGACTGCAGAGAACGATTTAATAGAAGCTGAATTTAGTGAAAATGATATAGAACGGTGGGCTGGCGATATAGAAGACCAGCAAAATCCGGATCAATCGGAAACCTTGGATGCTGACAATTCAGCGTCCGAAGAACACCATTCGCCAAATGATAGTGCGATTTCAGAAGAAGAAAACGTGCTAACCACTGTAAGTGATGAAGAGATAATGGCAACTGAGGAAAGTGATCTTCAGCAAGACGACTTTGACGATGAAATAGATGATATTCTGGAACTGACCGAAATGGCAGAGGAAGACGTTCTATCAGACGATTCCGGAGAACCTTCATTTATAACTGATTTCGATGAAAATAAGGAAATCAAGGATTTCCTTGATGTAGAAGATTCTGCTTCATTTGAAGACGACTTTATAAATGAATTAACATCAGAACCACAAATTGATGAAAAACCAAAAACTTTAGAGAGTTTGTTGGCTGAGGACATTGCTGTCGAAGAATTCAAAATAGAAAACACAAATGATCTTAATAAAATTGAAGATACAGAAGATCATGAAATTGAGGCCGCTGTTGATATTGGATCAGATTTCGAAGTTTCTGAACCTGAAGAACTTATCAATGAAGAAAATATCACCGAGGACGTAACTGATCAAGCGGTAGAAGATTTGGTCCCTTCAAGCGAAGAAGAGCACCAGACGACAGTCGATGTCGAACAATCGGATAGTCGTGCTGACTATGAAAGTGCTGACGATGATGATCTTTCCATTGAAGAATTAATGCAAAGTATAATTGCCGAGCGCAAATTTGATCAGGCCTATATCCGTGAACAGGCTTTGCACGAAGAGCAGAAGCAAAATGAAGATCTGGCAAATGTCGTTCAGAATGAAGAGAACATCGCTTCAGCCGGGAGCCTTTCAGAGGAAATTGTGAGCGAGGATAGCTTTGATGCCGATAGTCACGAAGATGTACTGATCAGCACAACTGATCCTGAAGATGAAGTTTTATGTGAAGAAGTGGCAGATATTGATATTGCCACTGCAAATGAAACTATGCTTGAAGAAGTACCTTCCTATGATGAGATTGATACTCCGGCGCCTATTGAAGAAACGGACATTACTTTCAGTGCAGAAGTGACCCCAGACCAGTCACTCGAAATTCTTGATGCGGGCGAACAGGAGATATATGTCGAGTTTGATGATGCTTTAAAACATAGTATGCCGTCAGATTCTGATCTGAATTCGTTTGAAGTCAATGAAATCGCGACAGTCCAACCGTACAAAACAGGCTCCGCCAATTTGGCTTCCACCACTGCATCCGAGGAAATTGCCGATACCAAAGCTGAAAAGCCTAAAAGGCGAGGAAGCGTTATTGAGCGCGCGATGGAAAGGATGTCACCCAGAACGATTAGAGACAAAAGTGACAACGATGTCGCGGAACAGGTGCTGGGGAGAATTGAAGCACTTGAAAATATTGAACCTGCATCAATCGAAATTAAAGATCCAATAGACGCTTCACAAGAACATGAAGCAGAGCCGAAACTCGACGACTTTGTTGTAAGCTCTCATGAAATTGCATTCGAAGAATACCCTGAAACTGAAGATGACATTGGCAAAACCGAGACAGTCGATGAATTTTCCGCTTTGGTAGACCAAATTGATGAGCCTGTGGTGGACTTTATTGAACCTCCATCAGATGAATATGAAACCCTGTCAGCTGAATTCGAACCAACCCAGGAACAGGAGAAAGAAGATTTCGTTTCAGAGCAATCTGACGAATTAGAGACGAAGCCAGTAATTGAAGATCAAATAGACAGCATGGAGACAGCAAAGCCTGAAATCGAGTCGTCCGAGACGGAAGAAACTCAGGGGCAGACTTTGCCGCAATTAAGAGATACCCTTAAACAGGTTGTTGGGTATATCAAGAAAGAAGATGCCAATCACAATCGAAGCCGTGATTCTCTATATAACATTCTTACGGCAATTTATGAGTTTTACGATATCTGTGAAAAATCCAGCGATGCATTTGAAACAATTGTTAAAGAAAATGATTTAAAAATACAAGACCGCGCACCATACACACCTGTGTTAAAAATCTGCCTTGGCAAAGATTATGATAAAACACGCCTGACCGAATATGCGGCTGCACTGGGAATCGGACATTATATGAATGTGGATGTCAGCGAATTTCATGCATTTATTAAGAATTTCCCTGGTGGTATAAAGGGTTGCGTCAAAGAAATGCGAAATATCCGCAAACACGGCGCTTCCGGAAATATTACCGCGCGAAAAACCCGAACTGTTGAAGAAGCCCGTGAAATACTTCGCGATATGGCACCAATTGCCAGTTTTCGTCTGAAAAAGGTTATTGTTGGCAATAATGTGGATGAATTTTGTTTGCTTCTCGCCAAACGAGATGGGCACGATATTAATGTTCTTAAGGTACTTGATGATAAATATACGAAATTGGAACCTATATTGAAGCGGGCCGCTTTTATTAAAGGCAACCTAAATGACCGTAAATAAACCATTTCTTAAGTCAATTACATTTAATATAAAATCCAATATAAAAATAATTTCTCTATTTAAAGGAAAAAGCTGTGAGCAGTTGGTCCCAAAAAGAAGTTCGTCTCGACACCATCATTGACTATACAAAAGAAACAATGAAATCGCCACTGGGCAAAGAATTTCTTGATTTTGTAAGCGAATTTTACAAAAACGCCTCCCCTGAAGATTTAAGCCTGAGACTAAATGAACTGTACGCAATTGCGCTAAGCAACTGGAAATTTATTTCAGACTTTAACGAGGTTGGCTCAAAAATCAGAATTTTCAATCCCACCCTTGAAGAGCATGGCTGGACTTCGTCCCATACAATTATCCAGATACTGACGCGTGATATGCCATTCCTGATTGACAGTATTACATCCAACTTACTTGAAGACGGCAATACATTGCATATGCTTATCCATCCCGTGCTTGAAATCAGTCGGGATAAAGATGGTAAACTGGTTGAAAAAGGCGGCAAGAAGCGCGCTGAATCAGTCATGCATATTGAAATTACAGCCATGAGCAATCAACAGGAGCTTAAACAGCTTGAAGAAAAATTAAAACAGGTTACCGATTTCATCCATGCCGCCGTTGAAGACTGGAAGCCGATCCTTAAAAAGGTAGAAGAAACTTCTGAAAATTTAAATCTAGCCCCAAAGTCGGTTTCAAAAGAAGAAATAAAGGAATCACAAGCATTCCTAAAATGGCTGACCGAAAATAATTTTACCTTACTCGGCTATAGGGAATATGATCATAATAACAAAAAAACCCCAACTTCCGGAGAAGGCTTCGGAATCTTAAGAGATCCGAAAGTAAATGTTTTACGCGGACCTGAAGGACTTGTTGCAATTTCTCCTGAAATTACTGATTTTATGGACAGCGATCAAATTATGTATATTACCAAGGCCAATGTAAAATCTATGGTCCATAGGGTTGTCCATCTTGATTATATCGGCTTTAAGAAATTTGATAAGAAAGGCAAAGTGATCCGTGAAACGCGCTTTGTAGGGCTATTCACTTCCGACAGTTATAATCAACAGGCACAATATATTCCCTATCTTGAGCGCAAAGTCCGTTCTGTTGTCGAGCGGTCCGGCTTTGATTACAACAGCCATGACGGAAAAGCCCTTTTTCATATTCTGGAAACGCTACCACGTGATGAACTGTTCCAGATTGATGTAGAAACACTGTTCCAGACATCTATCGGTATTCTTCATTTAAATTTACGCCCGCAATGTCGTGCTTTTTTGCGTAAAGATAAATTTGAACGCTTTGTATCAGCACTCGTTTTTGTGCCACGTGATCTTTACAATTCTATCTTAAGAACAAAAATTGAAAAAATTCTCTGTGATTCATTCAACGGTGAATTATCATCCCGTTATGCCCAGCTCAGCAATGACCGCATTGCCCGCTGGCATTTTATTATCAGAACCAAACCCGGACAGGTTCCAAATCCAGATACTGATAATATAAACAGACGAATTTCTAAGGTCGCGCAGAGCTGGTCTGATTATTTTCATGAGGTTTTGGTTGACCGCTGGGGCGAGGAAAAAGCCACCCAGCTTTTCAGAAAGTATAATAAGTCATTTAATTCTGCCTATCAGGAAAATTTTGATCCACGCTTCGCTGTCATTGATGTTGATAAGCTTGAGCAATTGCCGCTGTGCAACAACATTGCTTTTAACTTTTATCGTGATCCTCAAGATGCCGAGAATGTTATCCGGCTAAAAATTTATACTAGTCAGAATACCATCGCCCTGAGCGACTGTCTTCCAATGCTTGAAAATTTAGGCCTTCGCGTTATTGAAGAATATGCTTTCGAAGTGGTCACCAGTAAAGGTGAAGATAAAATTGTCCATAGCATTCATGATTTCTATCTGGAAGACCCCGCCGGAAAAGCTTTTGATCTTGGTGAGCTTAAAGCGCGAATGGAAGATGCTCTGATAGCCATCTGGACAGGAAAAGTCGATAATGATGGCTTTAACAAACTGGTTTTCAGGGCCGGAATGACATATAAGCAGGCGCTGATATTAAGAATTTACAGTAAATATCTGCGCCAGCTTGGCAGTTCCTATAGTGAAACCTATATGCAGGATACTTTGACCCAGCATGTGGATATTTCAAAATTATTAACTGAGCTTTTCGAAATTAAATTCCGCCTTGATGTTGCAGACGATTATGACAGGCTTAATGAAGCCAAAGAGCAAATTACCAAAATCAAGTCTCTGCTTACGAATGTGGAAAGCCTTGATCAGGACCGGATGCTCAGAAATTATATGAATGTTATTTCCTGTTCTTTAAGAACAAACTTCTACCAGGCCGATGATGAAGGAAAAGGGAAGCCCTATATTTCCATCAAAATTAAAAGCCGTGATGTAGAGGAAGCCCCTAAACCGAGACCTTTTGCAGAAATCTTTGTATATTCCCCACGCTTTGAAGGTGTTCATTTAAGATCCGGGCCTGTCGCAAGGGGTGGATTACGCTGGTCTGATCGTCGGGAAGATTACCGTACTGAAATTCTGGGCCTCGTGAAAGCGCAGCAGGTTAAAAATACCGTTATCGTTCCTGTTGGCGCTAAAGGCGGGTTTGTACCAAAGCAGATGCCGATAAACCCAACTCGGGAAGAAACTCTGGAAGAAGGCATCGCCTGCTATAAATCATTTATATCCGGCCTTCTTGATATTACCGATAACCTCAAAGAAGGAAATGTCATTCCTCCACGGGATGTTGTCCGCGCTGATGGGGATGATCCATATCTGGTTGTTGCGGCCGATAAGGGAACTGCAACATTTTCAGATATAGCCAACGGTATTGCCCAGGATTACGGTTTCTGGCTCGATGATGCTTTTGCTTCCGGCGGTTCTGTCGGTTACGACCACAAAAAAATGGGTATTACCGCGCGCGGTGCCTGGGTCAGTGTTCAGCGCCATTTCCGCGAACAGGGCATTGACGTTCAAAAAGACAATATTACTGTTGCCGGCATTGGCGACATGTCAGGAGATGTGTTCGGTAATGGCCTTCTCTGTTCAGAAGCGGTAAAGCTGGTTGCTGCATTTGATCACAGAGACATATTCATTGATCCAGATCCAGATCCTGCAAAATCATATGCTGAAAGAAAGCGGATGTTCAATCTGCCTCGTTCAAGCTGGGAAGATTATAATAAAAAACTAATCTCTGCCGGCGGTGGTGTCTTCAGCCGTAAACTGAAATCTATTGATCTTACACCGCAAATTAAATCATTGCTCGGATTTGCCGAAGATGTCAATTCCGCTGCCCCGAATGAACTGATCCGGGCAATATTAAAGTCCCATGTCGATTTATTATGGTTCGGCGGCATCGGTACATATGTAAAATCCACCAATGAAAGTAACGCTGCCGTGGGCGACCGTGCCAATGATGCTATTCGCATTAATGGCAAGGATCTGAACTGTAAAGTAATTGGTGAAGGCGGAAATCTTGGTTGTACGCAGCTTGGCAGGATAGAGTTCTGTCTTAACGGCGGTATGATGAATACCGATGCGGTTGACAATTCCGCAGGTGTTGACTGCTCAGACAACGAGGTCAATATAAAAATCCTGCTGAACAGCATTGTTGCTGAAGGGAAAATGACCAAAAAGCAACGTGATGAGCTGCTTGAGGAAATGACCGACGATGTCGCTGAATTGGTGCTTCGTGACAATTACCTTCAAACACAGGCCATCAGTCTTGCCAAATATAGCAGTGTGCGCCAGCTCGATAGTTTCGAACGTTATCTGGATGAGCTTGAAAAATCAGCAAATCTTGACCGTGAACTGGAATTTCTTCCGAATGATGAAGAACTGGCAGAAAGAAATGAAAAATCATTGGGTCTTACACGTCCTGAAAATTCAGTCCTTATTGCTTATGCCAAAATGTCCTTATATGACAGCTTAATGGAAAGTAAATTTCTTGATGATCCGTATCTTGAAAAATTCCTGTGCAAATCATTCCCGAAAAGGCTGAGCAAAAAATATAAATCAGAAATGGGCAATCATCAGCTCAGACGGCAAATTATTGCTAAAGTGATCTGCAATGAAATTGTCAACCGTGGCGGCATTCAGGCGATTAAGGAAGAAACCGGTGCCAGCGGAGCGGAAATTGCCAGAGCCGCGATAATTACCAGTGAGGTGTTTGAGCTAGATACCCTATGGGATCAGATAGAAAAGCTGGACTATGTTGTGCCCGCGACAATTCAGATCCTGATGCTGATGGATGTGGAGGAATTCGCCCGCAGACAAACAATCTGGTTCCTGAATAATACGGACAGTAAACAACCAATCCAGAAAATTATTGATAATTATAAACCTGGTATTACT
This sequence comes from Emcibacteraceae bacterium, assembly GCA_041396985.1. Classification (NCBI taxonomy): domain Bacteria; kingdom Pseudomonadati; phylum Pseudomonadota; class Alphaproteobacteria; order Emcibacterales; family Emcibacteraceae; species Emcibacteraceae bacterium. Next base: position 266,968 of record JAWKXO010000002.1, on the reverse strand, counting down.
GAACTCTTTATGATGGACACTGTTTCTGAAACCGTTTCTGATGAAAGCTTTGCCAGCAAGCGTAATATGTATACGGAACAGAATGTTGATATTGCCCTTGCACAACATATTGCAAGCCTTGATATTAAAACAGCTGCCTGTGATCTGGTTCAGGTCGCAAAAGAGCTGGATGTTGATGTCACACAAATTGCTTCTGTTTACTTTATGTTTGGTGAAGAACTTGGCTTTGAATGGCTCAGAAGCCAAGCGGAAATGGTTGAGACTTCGGACCATTGGGATAGGTTAGCTGTTAACAGTATTCTTGGTGATCTACAGGATCAGCAGAAAATTCTAACCCGAAATGCCCTGCAGGGTTGCCGTGACGTTGATTGTATGAATGCTGCCAAAAAATGGCTGAGCGATAATCAATCATCTACAATCCGGGTTAAGAAACTGCTTCAGGATTTCCAAAATTCCGGCCTACTGAATGTTACAAAAATGGGCTTTGCTGCCCGTCAAATCCGTAATGTTGTAGTGGATTAGTTTATGTCTTTACTATACTCTTATTACAGGGTGGAAATTTCCACCCTGTAATAAGGAGCCTTAATGACCCTCATTTTCGATAATCGTTATGACGCTCTTGGTGAAAGATTCTATGCGTCACTTTATCCTGATCCGCTTCCAGATCCAAAAGCTGTTATTTTCAATGACGATGCCCTAGAATCGCTGGGATTGAGCCAATATAGTCTGGATGATCTATTGTCATTCTTCAGTGGAAATGCCTTGCCTGAAGGCGCGGCCCCTCTGGCGATGGTTTATGCCGGACATCAGTTCGGCGGCTATAGCCCACAGCTTGGTGACGGACGGGGTATCCTTATCGGTCAAATCAGAAATAAAGAAGGCACACTTATTGATCTGCATTTAAAGGGAGCCGGAAAAACCCCTTTTTCAAGAATGGGTGATGGTCGTGCGGTGCTCAGATCCTGTATTCGTGAATTTCTGGCCAGCGAAGCGCTGCATCATTTGGGCATCCCATCTACCCGGGCTCTAGCTGTGACCACCAGTAATGAACCTGTTCAGCGTGAAACCATTGAAAATGCGTCCATGCTGATGCGCTTTAGTGAAAGTCATATACGCTTTGGTTCCTTTGAATATTTTGCCTATACCGAACAAATTGATGAACTAAGACAACTTTGCGATTATACCCTTGAAAATCATTTTCCACTGATCGCACAGAATGAAACCAAATATGATGATTTAGTAATTACTGTTGCAGAAAAAACAGGATCATTAATCGCGCAGTGGCAGGCCTTCGGCTTTGCCCATGGCGTCATGAATACGGACAATATGTCTATCATCGGCCAGACATTTGATTATGGTCCATATGGTTTTATGGAAAAATTTGACCCCTATTATATTTGTAATCATTCCGATGATCGGGGACGATATGCCTTTAACCGACAACCGCTTATCGGCCACTGGAACTGTCAGGCTCTGGCGCAGGCCCTTTCCTCCCTAATAACATCCGATGCTGCAAAAAATATGCTTAAGGCCTATCAGGACAACTTTATAAAAACCTATCATACTCTTATGTGCCGTAAGCTTGGCCTGATGGAAAACATTAATGGCGATAAAGAACTTTATGAAGACCTTCTTGATCTAATGGAAGGATATGGCATTGATTACACTATATTTTTCAGATCGTTAAGCCAGTATCACCTACATGAAGATATCGGCACAATATGCATAATAAAAAGTTGTGCCAATGATTTTGCGCCATGGTTTAAACGCTATAACGAACGTCTAACGCTTGAAAGCCTTAATGACAAGGCCCGTCATGAATTGATGAAAAAAATAAATCCCAAATATATATTGAGAAATTATCTTGCCCAGGTAGCCATACAAAATTCAGAAAATGGTGATCACAGCGAACTTGCGCGGCTTTATAATGTGCTCAAAAACCCTTATTCTGAACAGCCCGAGTTTGACTCCTATGCCGCCGAAACGCCGCCTTGGGGCCAACATCTGCAAATCAGCTGCTCGTCATAAAAAAGGCCCGTAAAACGGGCCCTTTTAAAATGATCAATTGTTCAAGCTTAATGGCGGAAATGTCGCATTCCGGTAAAGACCATGGCAAGTCCCTTTTCATCAGCCGCGGCGATTATTTCGTCGTCTCTGATTGAACCACCAGGCTGGATGACCGCTGTAACCCCGGCTTCCGCCGCACTCAGCAAGCCATCAGCAAATGGGAAGAATGCGTCAGAAGCAACAACCGACCCTTCGGACATCGTATATGGTAGCCCGGCCGCTTCACTGGCATCAATAGATTTTCTGACTGCGGTTTTCGCACTGTCAACCCGGCTCATCTGACCAGCACCAATACCAACAGTTGCCCCGTTTTTAACATAAATAATCGCGTTTGATTTCACATGCTTACAGACAGTGAAGGCAAACAGCAGGTCTTTTAATTCCTGCTCGCTCGGTGCTCTTTTTGTGACTACCTTCAAGTCGTCTAATGTAACTTTCCCACTATCCCGGCTTTGAACCAGATAGCCGCCAGCAACAGATTTGATCGTTTGTCCTGCGCTTCGCGGGTCCGCAATACCCCCCGTTAAAAGAAGGCGCAGGTTTTTCTTTTCCGCCATTATTTTAACAGCATCTTCATCGGCATCCGTGGCGATCACCACTTCCGTGAAGATTTTTGAAATTTCACGCGCCGTTTCTGCATCCAGTTTACCGTTCAGTGCTATGATGCCGCCAAAGGCACTGGTTTGATCGCAAATGAGAGCTTTGTTATAGGCATCAATATAATTATCGCCACGGGCAACACCACATGGATTTGCGTGTTTAATAATGGCGACCGCCGGCCCTTCTTTCGGGTCAAACTCGCTAACCAGTTCAAATGCTGCATCGGTATCATTCAGGTTATTATAACTAAGCTCTTTTCCCTGAAGTTGTCTTGCAGTGGCAATTCCATTGCGTGGATGTGCACTGCGGGTCACATAAAAAGCCGCGTCCTGATGCGGATTTTCCCCATATCGAAGGGTCTGTTTTCTTTTGGCCGTAATATTTAGTCGTTCCGGGTAAGTCTCACCGAGCTGCTCGGCAAACCAGGTTGAAATAGCCGCGTCATAAGAACCGGTTCTGGCAAAAGCTTTTGCTGCCAGTTTTTTACGCAGTGACGCGGATGTCGCACCATTATTTTCCTTAATGGACGCCATGACGTCATCAAAATCTTCAATTTCAACAACCACCGTCACAAAGGCATGGTTTTTGGCGGCACTTCTGATCATAGCCGGACCGCCAATATCAATATTTTCGATGCATGTTGCAAAGTCCGCGCCCCTTTCTACTGTGTCTTCAAACGGATAAAGATTAACAACCAGTAGATCTATGGCACCGATATCATGCTCTTTCATTGACTTCTGGTGTTCATCATTCGTGCGAAGCGCCAACAGTCCGCCATGTATTTTTGGGTGAAGTGTTTTAACACGCCCATCCATCATTTCCGGAAACCCGGTGTGCGAAGCCACTTCCTTAACGGTAATCCCCGCTTCGGCAAGTGTTTTAGCAGACCCGCCGGTGGATAATATTTCTATTCCCTGATCACTGAGAAATTGCCCCAGTTTCACAAGACCCGTTTTATCGGAAACGGAAAGCAGGGCGCGTTTAATTGGTTTTGATGTTAAATCTGTCATAGAATTACTCTTTAAGAATGAGGCCAGCAAAAAAACTCTTCCCTGCGGGTGGTAGTATATTTTTAAAGATCACGCAAGGCTTAATACCTTAATTTCCCTCTAATTTCAGGGACCATAAAATAGTCGTCACGGACCCTTGCGTTCCTCCAGAGAGAACAAGCTGTTTACAGGCTGAAATTTTCCCGGCATCACCAAAATAAACGCTGTCTTCTACTTTAAGCAACCCGCCACGGTGTCTGAACTGCCAAGTTTCACCATTCGTCATGCCAAGGTAAACCATTTCGCCTGCTTTGCTTAAGGTGACAGAAATATCCGGATGAAGATGAAATCTTACGGAATAGGGTATATTTTCTATAGATTTACTTGATGTATCCTGTTCAATAATATCCTCGCCGCGAATATCTTCCCCTGTTTCACTCATATAGATAAGCCGCTTATGTAGAAATCCATATGGATCAACATAGCCATCATGTTCTGACTCGACCAGAATATGACCATCTTCCTGAATGGTTTTGCTTTCCATTCTGGAGACACCACGGCCGATTAGGCCGTCTTCACGAATAGTGCTGCTATCCTGATCATTGAGTATCAGTGTTGAATGTGCTGAAGATCCTCTTGAACTGCTCCTTAGATCATAGCCCGCTGTGTCATCAATAAAGGAAGCGTCCCCGCAATTGACAATAAGCCGATGGGAACCACGGCTCATTTCAAATGAGTGGGTTCCACTATGGCAGGTGCGGCTCATTTCAATTTCGGCAGGAGGGCCAACATCAAACAGGATAATCGTTTTTCCCTTCGCTATTCTGGCAAATCCACTTTGCTCAAGTGAGCTTAAATTTATATCATTCTGACCGGATTTAAGGAGACATGAATAAATATCTTCATGGTTATGAATAGTTGTCCCGTTAAATAATGGTAATTTGCCATCACCGTGACTAATTGCTTTCAGGTTTGCGGCCATTCTTGAAACGGCTGATTTTAATTCTTCGGGAACAGATCTGCCAACCTGCTGAAACGATTGTATAAGAAGTACCAGATTCATATAAAGATGAAGGTGTTCCTGGGGATTTCTGCTGCGAATTCCGCCATCAGCCAGAATTTCCTTACCCAATGTAAATTTTAATAGGGTAACCCCTTCCCGGTACCATTCATCACCCCCTGGTATAAATAATCCCGCTAGAATTAATCCGATCAGGGCTTTAAGTGCATCCGGCCCTTCCGGAAGATCAGATGATAATTTCATAAGATGGCGGGCGCTTCGGGCCATAATATCCAATACCCTGCCCCTGTAGATAACATCATCTGTATCCAGAATTAGGGGTGTATAAATGAGCCAGTTTGAAATTCGCTCCCCCACAATATCAACACGCCATGAAATTTCCCCCCACTGCGTATTCTGATCTATCCAGCTTTCTATCAGCTTTTCCGCTCTTCTTTTGGCACCATCACGGTCAACCGCCTGATTTAAATCCTTTAGCCAGCAAAAAGAGTGAAGATATTCAAGCCAACTTTCACTTAAGTTTGACGCTTTCCATATTTCTCCCCCGGACCACAAATTTTGTGCATTATCAGGGTTTTTAAGGACATGTCCGCCTGCAATAATTTTACCGCTGACAATCTGGGTTCCAGCGGTAACGGAACCAGACCAGATATCTTTTGGCGTACCAAGAAGACGAAGCGGATTTTCACCTCTTAAACTTAAATCATGATAAAAACTGCTGTGTCTTGCCTTGCTAAGCGCTTTGGCAATAGGGTTTTGCATCTTCGAACCCGAAGAAGAGACTGGTTTTCGGCGAAGCTGGGCCATTTAAGTTTTTATCTCCGTCTGGATATGCGCCTGTTGACCAACCTTACCATAAATTCATACTCAGGTTTAGTGATAAGCCTGTTCGTCCCTAATAGTTCTAATTTCCTCTTAATGCTCTTATATTTTCAGCATATTTTTCAGGACCGCCGGTAAATGTGGCAGTTCCCGCCACCAGAACATCCGCGCCGGCATCTATTACTTTCTGTGCCGTCTCGATATTAATTCCTCCATCAACCTGAAGATCAATATGCCTACCTTCTTTTTCGATCATTGCCCGAACTTTACTTATTTTCTGAAGGGAAGATGGTATAAATTTCTGTCCCCCAAATCCGGGATTAACGCTCATTATCAATATAAGATCCACCAAATCCATTACATTTTCTATCATGTCCACAGGGGTGCCCGGATTTAAGGATATCCCCGCTTTTTTTCCTAATGACCTGATTAATTGTAAAGTACGGTGAAAATGTGGCGTTGCCTCGGCATGGATGGTTATGATATCAGCCCCGGCATCCGAAAATGCATTAATATAGGGATCAACTGGCTCAATCATCAGGTGAACATCAAAAATTTTATTGCTATGAGGACGGATCGCCTTGACCACATCCGGGCCAATGGTGATGTTCGGCACGAAATGCCCGTCCATTACATCAACATGGATATAATCTGCTCCCGCTTCGGTAATTACCTCGACTTCCTGTCCAAGTCTGGCAAAGTCAGCCGATAATATGGACGGTGCTATTTTAATATTTGATGCCATACTTGGTCCTTATATTGTTAAAAGTCACGTCTTAATCAGTCTGGAAACAAAAAAGCCATCCATGCCACCTTCATAATAATGTGGAAGCGTCTGGACATCTCCGCTTTCAAGAACTGCCTGTTCAAGCCCTGGCAATTCGTCTGCTACAATCTCTTTTCGTTTTAACGAGCTGTCCCGCTGCAGTAAAGCTTTAATCTGATCTGGCCCTTCCTGTTTTTCCATGGAACAGACTGAATAAATCAATATTCCACCTTTATTGAGTAAGGAAGCCGCATGATCAAGCATCTTTGTCTGCAAATTTGCCAGTTCTGAAACATCATCCTGTTTTCTAGTATGCAGTATTTCAGGATGGCGGCGAATGGTTCCTGTAGAGGAGCATGGAGCATCCAGCAAAATAAAGTCAAATTTTTTCAATGGGTTATAGGTAAGCACATCTGACGTCACAACGTCAACCTGAAGGGTTAACCGGTCAAAATTTTCTTTTAAGCGCTCAAGACGACTTTCTGAAAAATCAACCGCGGTTACAATTGCTCCCATTGCTGCCGACTGGGCCGTTTTGCCGCCAGGGGCGGCACAAAGATCAAGCACCTTATCGCCCGCATGTGCCCCCAGCAGGGTTGCCGGAATACGGGCCGCCATATCCTGTACCCACCAATGTCCCTCATTATAACCCGGCAGTTCGGTTATTTTACCCGCTTTATATATTCTGATACTGCCTCCCGGGACAACTTTGCCGCCAAGTTGGGCAGCCCAGAAATTCTGGTCGCAATTCGGTTTCAGGCTAATATCAAGCGGAGCTTCAGAAAGCACAGCGCTAAGGATATTTTTAACTACTGCCGATCCATATTGCTCATCCCAGCTTTTTAATAGCCAGGCTGGAAAATTAAGTCGCGTATTGCCAAATTTTTTCAAAAGCACTTCACGGTCCTGTTCTACCCGGCGCAGAATTGCATTTACTGTGTTTTTCAAATAATGAAGTTTTCTGGACACGCATTTTTCAACCAGCTGCACAGAGCTGTTGACCGCCGCATATGCCGGAACGTCTGAATATAAAAGTTGAGCTATTCCCAATCTGAGAACATGGCGTACCTGCATTTGTGTATTGCCTAATTTCTTTTTAGTACAATGGTTTATTATTTTATCAAGTTGTCCAAGACGTCTTATTGTCATTGCGGTAATATGGCGGACAAATCCCCTGTCGCGAGCAGAAAATGTGTTGGAGAATTTATCAATTGCACCTTCAAGCGTCGCCCCCTCATCAAGGACTTTCTTGATTATATTTAAGGCCGCAACCCTGCTTTTAATATCACTGGTCATTTATATTTTCCGCTTTTCAACCGGGCAGTATCATAGTGTTTAGCATTTGCCAAGAAATAGATTTTAATTGTGATGCATTTTGATAAAGGAGTTGATTTCATTTTAACAAACATTGGTGTATGTTTAGCAAATTATTTTTGCCTATTTAAATGTAATTTATTTTGGAGTTTAGAATGACGGAAAATAAAGTTGTGCCTAAAAAGACAACTGAAAATAAAAGTCATAACAAAGAAAAGTCAGACCCGCCTGCAAAAGAACTGGGCGGACGTGAGGGTCCGGACCCTGTCCGATATGGGGACTGGGAAAATAAGGGCATCGCCTCGGATTTTTAAGGATATATATTATTTATGAATTTTCTGGTTGAACATGAACAGGTCATAAGAGTCAGTGTATTTTTAGGCATCCTGGTTTTATTAAGTGGTCTGGAATTATTAATCCCCCTGGCCAAGCGACGATTAAGCCGCCCAAATCAATGGTTTACCAATCTTGCAATCGTCCTGCTCGATAATCTGACACTCAAAATATTATTCCCTCTTCTTGCCGCCGGTGTTGCCAAATTTGCTGATGAAAACGGTTATGGGCTTTTTAATATAATATATGCTCCTTACTGGATCAGCTTTATTATATCCTTAATATTTCTTGATCTGCTTATTTATACTCAACATGTCATGATGCATAAGGTTCCCCTGTTATGGCGGTTCCATCGCATGCATCATACAGAACTGGGGCTTGATGCCACTTCCGCTTTAAGGTTTCACCCAATCGAGATTGTCATTTCAATGCTGATTAAAATGGGATTCATTCTGATCATGGGAATACCCGTTGCGGCGGTGATCCTATTTGAAATTCTTTTGAATGGCCTTGCCATCTTTAACCACAGCAATATCAAGCTTCCGGAAATTATTGAAAGACCTCTTCGCCGAATTATCATCACACCGGAAGTTCACTGGATTCATCATTCCGAACTGTCATTTGAAACCAACAGCAATTATGGGTTTAATTTATCCCTTTGGGACAGGATCTTTCCACTTATATTGATAAACCAACGCAGGACTATAAAGAATTAAGGCAGGGGCTCCGTGAATTTGGCTTTAATGAACCACTCAATGTGATGGAATTATTAATTTCTCCCTTTAAAGAGTATCCGCCTAAGGTGGATAAGAAAATCAGATGAAAGAAAAGGAACTTAGACTGGCACTGGTTTGTTTTGGCGGCGTATCGCTGGCAATTTATATTCATGGTGTCAGTAAGGAAATTCTAAAACTCGCTCGCGCCTCAAAAGCAATACATGTCAGTGCCGATCCGAACGATATTACAAGAAATAAATATATTTACCCCAATAAGAATGTAACCGATATCCCTGATACCGAACTTGTCTATTTTGATATATTGAAGAGTTTTGCGCCTGAGCTTGATCTCAGGGTTATTATCGACACTATTGCCGGCGCCTCCGCCGGAGGAATGAACAGTGTTTTTCTTAGCCGAGCAATTGCCCATGATTTAAATTTTGATCATTTGCGGTATCACTGGCTTATTGAGGCAGATGTTGACAACTTAAAAGGTGAAAAGAAACGGGCGAGCAAACTAGATAAACTCATCACCATTCCGCTTATTAATATATTAAGCGGTAAATTTCTGGGGAAAGGGAATTTAAGTTCGAAAGTAAAAGAAAAATTACCCGCACTCCTTAATATCTGGGATCTAAAACCACCTTTTGACGGGGAACATTTGCTAAAGCTTGTTTATAACGGTCTTAAGGCAATGGGTAGAGTAAATTATCATTCCTTGCTTCCCCGCGGCCATAAACTGGAGCTTTTTGTCACACTGACGGATTTTTACGGTTATAAAAGACCAATCCTTCTAAATGATCCACCTGTTATTACCGAACTTGAACATCGGCATACGTTGAAATTCAGTTATTTCAAGAAAGCCACGGCTGATCAGGATGCCTTCATTGAAAGTGATTTTGATGATCATGATTTGCCGTCCCTTAGTTTTGCCGCACGGGCAACGTCCTGTTTTCCGGGGGCTTTTCCACCAGCTCAATTGAGGGAAACTGAAAGATTTTTTAAAAAACTTGATCTACCCTGGGAAAATAAGGACGACTTTATAAAAAATAATTTCAAAGAATATGCACGTGCTGGCGTTAATCCTGAACTGACATCCTTTATTGATGGAAGCATTCTTAATAATAAACCTTTCGATAAGGCAATCTCAGCCATACATGACCGGCCCGCCTTTCGTGAAGTCAGTCGCCGGATTATCTATATTGATCCTAATCCCGAGAAACTTAAAGCGAAGGCAACCGGTGCTCCACCAGCAATGCTCAATACCCTTAAAGGAGCCATGTCGGATATTCCGATGAACGAGCCAATGCATGACGATTTGCAGGAAATCTATAATCATAACCAGAAAGTTATTACCATTAAATCCGTGGTTGAGTCCGTAAAACCAAGCATCCAGAAATTAGTATATGACGTTTCGCCAAAGAAATTAAAAAAAACAACTACTGCAAAACAGTTGGCTGAATGGAGAAACCTTGCAAGTGCCCGTGCTGTTACCGAGGCAGGTTATTCATATGAGGCTTATGCAAGGCTGAAAATCCGCAGCACGGTTGCCGATATTACCGAACGACTGGGTGATATTTGTGACTTTGCACCAGGTAGCAAAGAAAGACGGCGAATTTTTTCAATGTTTCAGTGCTGGATATTAAAAGACAACTTGGGTGAAAGTCTACTTTTTGGAGAACATGGAAGTGTTCAGAAAACCGGACTGTTTCAATGGACGACTTCATTTATAAAAAGACCAAAAGGGCTGGAAACATTACCAACCTGGGTCAGCTTTATAATTAATTTCGATGTAAACTATCAAAGACGAAGACTCCAGTTCCTTATTCAGGACCTTAACAGCCAGTATTCTGAATATCGGGACCAAGTCAATGAGCTTGATGATTTTAAAATGTCATTATATCAAATTCTTGAGGAACTTAAACTTTTGGGGTCTCTGGAAAAACTTAATGAAAAACAAATTTCCACGATAAGAAACTCAATTTTGAGAATAACGGATTTTCCATTCACTGATGATATGACCTGTAGCCGGAATCTTGAGCATCTGGATAAACATGATCAGGATGTTGATAATATTCTTCAAACCGTATGTCAGGCTATTAATCTTGATAATATACGAAAGAAAACAGATAAACTTGTTGTCGGTCAGCTGAATAAAGCCTGGGACGATGATTTTAAAAATAATCTCATTACCAGCTATCTTGGTTTCGCGTTCTGGGACGTTATTACTTTTTCAATCATGGGATCAAAGTCGATCGGGGAATTTGATGAGATTCTGGTTAACCGTATCAGTCCCAATGATGATCTTGTTTTAAAATCTGATCCACTTGAAATGCCCCTGAAAGGAACTGCCATGAGAAGCTTTGGTGCATTTTTCAGCAGAGAAGACAGGGAAAATGATTATTTATGGGGCCGACTGAATGGTGCCGAGCGGCTGATTGATCTGCTTTACAGGCAGGCAACCGCTGAAGGCGTTGCGAATAAGTTTAATTTAACTGAACTTAAAAAGCGCGCCTTTAAAACTATCCTAGAAGCCGAAAAAGAGCATCTGAATACGGTACCGGAGCTTTTTGAAAGACTTGAAGCGCGGATTTCTGCCCTATAATTACATAAAGCCCATTTCAAGGCGGGCCGCTTCCGACATCATTGACATATCCCATGGTGGCTCCCAGACAAGAGCAACTTTAACATCACCAACACCTTCAATTTCACGAACACGATATTCCACTTCCCCCGGCATGGATTCCGCAACTGGACAATGAGGAGACGTCAATGTCATGGTGATGACGATATCGGCATAATCATCAACATCGATATCGTAAATTAGACCCAATTCATAAATATTCACCGGGATTTCAGGATCATAAATTTCACGAAGTTTTTCGGCCGCCAGATTCTGTAAATTCCTTTTTTGCTCAGCACTTATGGGCTCACCCCGGTTGCCGGAATTTGTTTCAGACGACTTTTTCCCGTCTTCTTCTTTGGGCTGCTGATTTAAAAATCCATCTAAAAAGCTCATGTTGTCTTCCTCGATTATGCAAAAATTCTGTTTACTTTATGAAGGCCGTCAATAAACCGGTCAACATCTTCAATAGTATTATAAAGTCCAAATGATGCCCTTGCCGTTGCCGGAATATCCATAAAATCCATCACCGGCTGCGCACAGTGATGGCCCGTGCGAATAGCGATACCATCCTGATCCAATATTGTCCCAATATCATGGGGATGAGCCGATTTCATTGTGAAGGATACTATACCCGCCAAGTCATCTGCCCGACCGCGAAGCTCAATTCCTTCTACGTCTTTAATTTTTTCAAGCGCATAGTCAAGCAGCTTCTGTTCATGCTGATGAATATTATCAAAGCCCAAACCGGTAACATAATCCAATGCTACCGCAAGACCGATACCACCGACAATATGCGGTGTTCCCGCTTCAAATTTATGCGGCAGTTCATTAAAAGTCGTCTTCTCAAATGTCACACTGCGGATCATATCGCCGCCACCCTGATATGGTGGCATGACGTCAAGCAGGGCCTGTTTGCCGTAAAGCACACCAACCCCGGTCGGACCATATATTTTATGGCCGGAAAAGACATAAAAATCCGCGTCAATGTCGACAACATCAACACTTTTATGTGGTAGAGCCTGACACCCGTCAACAAGTACTTTGGCGCCAACATTATGAGCCAACTTAATGATTTGTCTGATCGGTGTAATAGTTCCCAGAGCATTTGAAATATGGGTTATGGCCACCAGTTTGGTTTTTTCAGACAATTTCTTTTCAAATTCCTCAAGAAGGAAATTTCCTTTCTGATCTATCGGACTGACCGTAATTGTCAGGTCTTTTTCGTCTCTCAAGATTTGCCACGGCACAATATTTGAATGGTGCTCCATCTGACTTAAGATAATTTCATCGCCGGACATAAGAAACTTTCGTCCCCAGGACTGAGCAACCAGATTTATGGCCTCTGTCGCCCCACGGACAAATATAATTTCCTTAGACGACTTTGCCCCGATATGGCCGGCTATTTTTTCGCGAGCCGCCTCATATTTGGCGGTAAGGGTTTGTGATAAAAAATAGCCGCCACGATGAATATTTGAATATTCATTGGAATAACAATCATTCACCGCATCGATTACGCACTGCGGTTTTTGTGCACTTGCCGCACTGTCAAGAAATGTCAGTGGTTTTCCATAGATTTTCTGATTAAAAATTGGAAAATCTTTTCTGATCTCATCTATATTATAATTATTCCGGGGAGCAGACATAATTGGTTATCCCCTCTTCAACCATTTTCGAGCCAGATCTAGATATCTGTCTTTGACGGCCTCCAAATCAATTTCTTCAAAAACCTCCGAAATGAATGCTTCAACCAGAAGAGCTTTAGCCGCATTTTTGTCGAGCCCGCGAGATTCAAGATAGAATAAGGCTTGCTCATCAAGCTCCCCAACAGTCGCACCATGCGAGCATTTTACATCATCCGCATAAATAAGCAGCTCCGGTTTACTGTTGGCTTCTGCCCCGCGGTCAAGCAGCAGGTTTTTATTGGACTGGTCCGCATTTGTCAGCTGCGCATCCTTGGCAACATATACTTTTCCCTGAAAAGCCGACTTTCCGCCTTTTTCCAGGACACCACGATACACCTGCTCACTTATGCCTTGTGGTACCATATGTTTCATATGGGTAAAGACATCATGGGAATTTCCATCACGCCCCAAAAATGCCCCTCGAAGATTGGTTTTGGCCATCAATCCATTTAAAGTTGGCTTAATTTCGGTTCGGCTGATCTTGCCGCCAATATTCAATGAATGATGTTTAAATTCTGCGTCTTCTTCCAGATCGACAAAGGTCCGGTTCATATGTATGGCCGCGTCACCTTCACATTGAAACGTATAAACGCTAAGTGATGATCCATTTAAAAGTCGGGCATGGGTCACATTGTCGCGCCAGAAATCAAGTTCATCGGGGCTGGAAAAATGCTCAATCACACAAGCGGAAGCCTCAGATTTCATTTCTATATAACACTTAGTTCTCAATGCTTTGGCATTAGCGTCTCTGGTTGCAATATGAAAAATTTCAATTGGCTCAGCCAACTTGACATTTTCTTCCACCTGAAGAACATAACCGCCTGTCATAAGGGCTGTGTTTAAATGCTCTAGGCTGTTTTGGCTATCAAGTGATGATAACAAAGCCTGCGCCGTATTTTGGTCCGACTTAAAAAAATCAGGGAGACTTTTTAATGTTATGCCGCTTTGACTATCAATTTTTGAATACGCTTCGTTAAAATATCCATTAATGAAAACAACTTTTAAACCGGCTTCTGCCAGCACTGTCAAATCTGCCCAAATATCGGCTGGTATTGATGTCTCATTATCAGCAGTTTCATAAATCTCTGATTTTAACGGCGTTAGGTTCGTATATTTCCATTCCTCAACCCTTGGCCCGGGAAGCCCGACTTCAACAAACTTAGCCATTGACGATTGGCGAATATCATTAAACCATGAAAGTTCGGCTCCCGGCAGCTTATTTTTTTGTGCCGCAAAGACATTTTCATAATTTAAACCATCAAAATGATTTTTTTCAGTCATGTTTTTGTGCCTTATGCCGCGTTCTCGTCAATACCAATGCCGGCATAACCGTCTTTTTCAAGTTTCAGAGCCAGTGATTTATCACCTGATTTAACAATTTTACCTCCGGCAAGAACATGAACGAAATCCGGGACCACATAATCAAGCAGCCTTTGGTAATGGGTTATCACAAGGATCGCTTTTTCCGGTCCTCTCATCCTGTTAATCCCATCCGCGACAATCCTGAGCGCATCAATATCAAGACCACTGTCCGTTTCATCAAGAACAGAAAAAATCGGATCAAGCATTGCCATCTGGATCATTTCATTGCGCTTTTTCTCACCCCCAGAAAATCCCACATTGACGGACCGTTTCAGCATTTCCGGATCCACTTCAAGTTCGGCCGCCTTTGCGCGGATCAGTTTTAAAAATTCTACGGCCGGAAGGTCAGCTTCCCCTCTGTATTTGCGAATGGAATTAATCGCGGCTTTAAGAAAATTCATATTGGAGACACCCGGGATTTCAACCGGATATTGAAACCCGAGGAAGACACCCTCTGCCGCTCTTTCATTTGGCTCAAGCTCAAGAAAATCCTTGCCCATAAAAGTAATTGATCCGTCGGTTATTTCATACCCTTCCTTACCGCATATTGCATAAGACAGGGTTGATTTTCCGGCACCGTTTGGTCCCATAATCGCGTGTACTTCACCTGGATTAATGGTCAGATTTATCCCTTTCAGGATTTCCTGGCCATCAACTTCAACATGTAAATTTTTTATTTCTAACATTGCCATTTTCTTAATTTGGTTGGCTTAGCCAACACTACCTTCCAGACTAATTCCTAATAATTTTTGTGCTTCCACCGCAAACTCCATAGGTAGCTGCATCATTACTTCCTTACAGAAACCATTCACAATCAACGACACGGATTCCTCAACATCAAGCCCACGTTGAAGACAGTAAAATAATTGTTCCTCACTTATTTTTGACGTAGTTGCTTCATGCTCAATTTGCGCGGTCGGGTTTTTAACTTCAATATAAGGAACCGTATGGGCGCCGCACTCATCCCCGATCAGCAGACTGTCACATTGGGTAAAGTTCCTGGTATTTTCAGCATTCGGCAATACTTTCACCAGCCCGCGATAAGTATTTTGTGCCTTACCCGCTGAAATCCCTTTTGAAATGATAGTGCTCGAAGTATTTTTCCCGATATGGATCATTTTCGTGCCGGTATCTGCCTGTTGATAATTATTGGTAATCGCTACCGAATAAAATTCGCCGACTGAATCGTCTCCCTGCAAAATACAGCTTGGGTATTTCCAGGTGATGGCCGAACCGGTTTCGACCTGTGTCCAGGAAACTTTTGATTTTTTCCCGCGACACGCGGCACGCTTGGTGACAAAATTATAAATGCCGCCCTTTCCGTCCTTATCACCGGGATACCAGTTTTGCACTGTTGAATATTTAATTTCCGACCCTTCAAGGGCAATCAGTTCTACCACAGCCGCATGGAGCTGATTTTCATCACGCATCGGTGCTGTACATCCCTCAAGATAAGAGACATAACTTTCATCATCGGCAATGATCAAAGTTCTCTCAAACTGACCAGTATTGGCTTCGTTAATTCTGAAATAGGTGGAAAGCTCCATCGGGCATCGAACGCCCTTCGGTACATAAACAAATGTACCATCGGTAAAAACAGCACTGTTTAACGCGGCATAAAAATTGTCCCCGGCCGGAACCACCGAGCCTAAATATTTTTTCATAATGTCCGGATATTCCTGCGCCGCTTCTGAAATGGAACAGAATATAACCCCCTTTTCTTGAAGGGTTTTTCGAAAAGTCGTTGCAACAGATACGCTGTCAAAAACCACATCAACGGCTACGCCCGCGAGAACTTCCTGTTCCTGCAGTGAAATACCCAGCTTTTCATAGGTTCTTAAAAGCTCAGGGTCCACCTCATCCAAGCTTTTAGGGCGATCATCCGATGATTTAGGGGCAGCATAATAATAAATGTCCTGAAAATCCGGCTTTTTATAATCAAGCAACGCCCATTCCGGCTCTTCCATCGTGAGCCAGTGACGATATGCTTTAAGGCGCCAGTCCAGCAACCATTCCGGCTCTTTTTTCTTCGCCGAAATGAAACGGATGACATCTTCATTAAGGCCCTTGGGCGCTTTGACCATTTCAATATCAGTTACGAAGCCGTATTTATACTCTCCGGCAACTTCTTCAACTTTTTTTCTTGTTTCCAGTGTACTGGCCATCTTTACATCTTATCCTTCAGTTTCCAGTATTTCGTCTTTTTCCTGCACAGCAAGAAAATCCAGTGGCTGGATTACCATTTCTGATAATGAAACACTATCAAGTGCTTCATAAACGGCGCGGTTAATTTTGTCCCACTTACTGCGGGTCATACAAACCGGTTCAAAATCACATGACGTTTCATGTTCTCCTAGACAGTTGGTTAACTGTACTGGTCCATCCACCGCTTCTATAATATCGGCGATTGAAATATCTGACTTTTCCGAATTTAATATAAATCCGCCACCTATACCTCTATGCGAAATGAGCAGATCCGCCTTTGCCAATTTACCCAGTATTTTACTGACCGTAGGCAAAGGGACTTTGGTATCAGCATTTAATTTAAATGCTGTATGTATATCGTCCGGCCGTGCGGCAATATTGCTCATCAGAACAACTGCATAATCCGCAAGATTGGAAAGCCTGATCATTACATGCCTCGACAAAATATTACTATTTGCCTATTACATGGTGGCGAAATTGATGATTGTCAACCTAAATAGGACTGAATTGGTCTTTTTTATTAAATAATTGAAAAATAAGAGACTTATTAAGAATCGTTATTAAGTTTAAGGCAAATATCATCCAGTTGTTCGAGTGTTTTATAATGAATTTTTAAAACGCCCGCTTCGCCTTTTCCCGATTCCAATTCTACCTTTAAACCAATAGCCGCAGAGAGTTCATGCTCAAATGCTTCCGTATCGGCATCTCTTCCTTTTATGGTGGTTGTTTGCTGTTTGGCTCCTTTATCATCACCATTTTTCGCTGACTTTGCCATTTTCTCAGTCTGACGTACACTTAATCCTTCACGAATAACCAACATGGCAAGTTCTTCAGGATTTTCTGCCGTGATCAAAGCCCGGGCATGTCCCATGCTGATGGTTCCGTCTTTCATCAAATTTTGTACCATGGGTGGAAGTGAAAGCAACCTGAGCATATTGGCAATATGACTTCTGCTTTTGCCGACCACTTTTCCAAGTGCGTTTTGGGTATGTGAAAATTCATCCATCAGACGCTGATAACCAATTGCCTCTTCAATCGGGTTAAGGTCATGGCGCTGGATATTTTCGATAATCGCAACTTCAAGTGATTCCTTGTCACTCATCTCTTTTATAACAACGGGGACCTGATGAAGACCGGCAGCCTGAGCCGCACGCCAGCGTCTTTCACCAGCCACGATTTCATACTGGTTGCGTCCTTTTGGTCTGACCAAAAGGGGCTGAATTATCCCTTTTGACTTTACAGATTCAACTAGCTCCTGCGCCTTTTCATCATCAAAATGTATTCTAGGCTGATAGGTATTGGCGACCAAAAATTCAATCGGAATTTCTTTTCCCGGTCTGGCACTTTGATCTTCGCTTGCTGGTGTTGGTATTTTATCATAAGCGGGTTCCCGGTTGCTCATCAGCGATGATAAGCCGCGACCAAGGCCTGTTTTTGCTGCCATTACTTTTTGTGGTGCTGCTGTCTTTTTAGTCGCTGCTTTTTTAGTCTTTTTTTGAGCCATTTATATATAAGTCCTTGATATTAAAAGATAAATTATGCCGCTCTCGCTTTTTTGCTCCGCTTGAGCATCTCCGCCGCCAATTCCAAGTAAGCCTGGCTACCGGAACATTTAAGATCATATAATAATACAGGCCGTCCATGTGATGGCGCTTCCGATACCCTGACATTTCTTGGGATTATCGTTTTAAATACTTTGTCACCAAGAAAATTTCTGACATCTGCCGCGACCTGTTCGGAAAGGTTATTACGGCTGTCAAACATCGTTAAAATAATCCCCCCCACTTCGAGGCTTGGGTTAAAATTAGCTTTTACTGTTTCGATGGTTTGAAGCAAAAGACTTAAGCCTTCCAATGCAAAAAATTCGCATTGCAGGGGCACCAATACCGAATGGGCCGCAGCTAGTGTATTAAGGGTTAAGAGGTTAAGGGATGGCGGGCAATCAATAAGCACATAATCATAATTCTCAAGAACCGGATCACGAAAGGCACGGCGCAATCTGAATGTCCGCTGCTCCGCATCAACAAGTTCGAGCTCTGCCCCGGCAAGATCGATTGTTGAAGGAACAAGATGAAGTCCCGGCACAATTGTATCAACAATGGCTTCTGCAAGAGAGACTTCCCCCATGATTACTTCATAGCTGCTGTCATCCCGATCATTGCGCTCACGGCCCAATCCGGTACTGGCATTTCCCTGTGGATCCATATCAATGAGCAGAACATCTTTTTTAATTGCCGCCAGTGCCGTTGCCAGATTAATTGCTGTTGTGGTTTTACCCACGCCACCCTTTTGATTGGCCACTGCAATTATTTCCGGCTGGCGACTGGCCGCTGACAAATTTGTCGATACCATAGTGGATAAACTCCATCTTTTTCTTAACAGACGCCCTTAGCATCCCTTTATTTCATCAATGTAAAGGATCATACCTGATTCTTCACTTTTACTATTGTATTTTTTTACTCTAAAACACCATTTTTTTGAGGCTTCTAAAATTTCCTCTTCGGCTTTTTCACCCTTTAAAAATAAGCATTTGGTATCATATTCAATAAACGGCGCTGCCAGTTGCAATAGTTTTCCCAATTCCGCACACGCCCTTGATGTTACCAGATCAACCGGAAAGACTTCCATATCCTCTATTCTATTATTATGGACAATAGCATTAATATCCGTTTTTTGAATAACCTGTTTCATAAAAGCACATTTTTTTCCTACGCTTTCTACCAAATGCACCTCACCTGCTCCTAAAATTGACAGAATAATTCCAGGAAACCCGGCACCACTGCCAATATCAAGAATTTTAAGAGGCTCTTTTTTCTTTTCAATATATGAAAAAAGTTGTGCGCTATCATAAAAATGGCGCCGCCACATATCGGAAATTGTTGAATTGCTGACCAAATTGATAGATTTCTGCCATTTGGAAAGCATTTCAGAATAACAAATAAACTTATCCATTGTTTCACGTGAAACACACGTCAGACTTTGAAATTCATCTGCCGTCATTTCTCCGCTCATCAGGCAGAAACCTTTTTGTCTTTACGCTTCACATATCGAAGCAGCGCCGTAAGGGCTGCTGGAGTAATGCCGGATATTCGTGCGGCAGCCCCCAGTGTTGCCGGCTTTGCTTTATCAAGCTTTTCTTTTACTTCATTGGACAGTCCGCCAATTGACCCATAATCAAGATTTGATGGTAAAAGCAGATTTTCATCCTTTCTGAAAGCAATGATGTCCGCTTCCTGCCGGTCAATATAACCGCTATAGGTCGCATCAATGATCAATTGTTCTGTGATATGATATGGAATATCCTTTAATTCCGGCCATATGGCACCGATTTGATCAAACTCAATATCCGGATAGGAAAGCAGGGTTTTTGCTGACCTTTTAACGCCGTCCTGATTTATTTTTAGCCCATATTTGGCCGCTTCATTGGGACTTAAGCTTAGATTATCCATCAAATCGCCATAATATTGAAGCTTTTCCAGTTTTTCCTGAAAGGCAATTTTTCTTTCTGCCCCAACCAGTCCAATATCAATCCCAAGCCCGGTAAGTCGCTGGTCTGCATTATCGGCACGAAGTTTAAGTCTGTATTCCGCGCGGGACGTAAACATCCTGTATGGTTCTTTGGTTCCTTTGGTGACCAGATCGTCAATCATCACCCCGATATAGGCATCTGCCCGATCAAGAAGGAATATATCGTCCCCGGCAACAGCACGTGCCGCATTGATGCCGGCCATTAGTCCCTGAGCGGCGGCTTCCTCATAGCCAGTTGTTCCATTAATTTGGCCTGCCAGATAAAGTCCTGAAATCTTTTTCGTTTCGAGGGTTGCCAATAATTCCTGCGGATTTACATAATCATATTCAATGGCATAGCCTGGTTGAAGAATTTCCACATTTTCCAGACCAACAATTGACCTGATATAGGCTTCCTGTACATCAACCGGCAAAGAGGTCGAAATGCCATTGGGATATATGGTGTCTGTATCAAGCCCTTCTGGTTCAAGAAAAATCTGATGTGACGATTTATCCGCAAATCTGACCACTTTATCTTCAATAGATGGGCAATAACGGGGACCGGTGCCTTCAATATGTCCGCCATACATCGCCGAACGATGAATATTTTCACGAATAATTTTATGAGTATTTTCATTGGTATGGGTAATATGGCACTCTATTTGTGGCACAGATATAGTAGTATTCATAAATGAAAAAGGAACGGGCGGTGTGTCGCCTGGCTGAACCGTACATTTTGACCAGTCAATTGTTTTCGCATTTAATCTTGCCGGCGTTCCTGTTTTAAGACGTGCCAAGGTAAAACCAAATCGTTCCAGCGTTTTTGACAAACCCAGTGATGGTGGTTCATTTTCGCTCCGAATGGATTTTCGGCCTGCTGGTATTCTTTGGTCCCCAATATGAATGACCCCTCTTAAGAAAGTTCCTGTTGTCAGGATTACTTTTTTACATTTAATCACTTCATCATTGGCCGTAACCACGCCACAAATACCGCGATTATTTATTTCTTCAAATAACAAATCTTCTACTGCCGCCGCTTTTATATCCAGATTCGGATAATTAAGCAGCATTTCCTGCATATTTTCACGGTATAATTTGCGGTCTGACTGGCATCTTGGCCCTCTTACAGCCGGTCCTTTTCTTCGGTTTAACATACGAAATTGGATACCGGAAGCATCCGCCACTTTCCCCATCACACCGTCAAGCGCATCAATTTCCCTGACCAAATGCCCTTTTCCCAGTCCGCCAATGGCCGGATTACAGGACATTTCACCAATCGTTTCTATTTTATGGGTGATTAATAATGTATTTGCCCCAAGACGCGCTGAAGCCGCCGCTGCTTCGCAGCCGGCATGTCCGCCCCCAATCACAATCACATCATAATTTTTCATAAAAAATGCCAAATTGATCATTAAAATTACGCCGGACTCTACGGTCAAGCCTGATCATTGTCAAAACAAGATTGGTATATTTGATGATTTTTTAGCTCAATATGTTTCACGTGAAACATCAGACCCTATTTTCCGACGCAAAATTCTTTGAAAATCTTATCCAGAATATCTTCAACATCCACATAACCGGTAATTTTGCCAATATCACGCGCCGCCATACGAAGGTCTTCACTTAACAACTCAAGGGCAAAATGATCCGCGTCAAGATACCGTTTCATATGGTTTAAGGCCGATTGCAGATTGGCTCTATGCCTGGTTCTGGTCAGGGACGGCGTATCGGTAAGTTCCATTCGTTTGCCCACTTCCCTTTCAAAGACCATCATAAATGCATCAAGCCCTTCACGGGTTTTTGCTGAAACCGACCAACTTCCTATCCCACCAAAATCATGGTATGAAGGTGTTTTTTCATCCATAAGATCCACTTTATTCATCAAGATCATGGTGTTTTCATCAATATGTTTTAGCATTTGATCGTTAGGATTACGACCCTCTGTTCCATCTATGACAACAATTTTCAAATCCGCATCCGCCGCCTTTATTTCCGCCCGACGGATCCCCTCCGATTCTATTTCATTATCACTAAGACGTATGCCTGCCGTATCGATAACACTGACCGGGAACCCCGATATATCAAGATGCACTTCAAGCAAATCCCGTGTTGTACCGGCAATATCTGAAACTATGGCAACATCCCTCTTTGATAAATAATTCATCAGAGATGATTTTCCCGCATTTGGCGCACCCAAAATAACGACCTGAAGTCCATGTCGAAGTCTTTCGCCGCGATGCCCATCAGACAGATGTTTCTCAATTTCTTTATACAATTCTTCAATTACCGGCTTTACTCTGGCGCTGACATCATCGGGAATTTCTTCATCTGCAAAATCAATATCGGCTTCCAAATAAGCCATTGCCGTAATCAATTCCCTTCGCCATCTTTCATAAAGTTTGGCAAGCTCCCCTTCCATCTGCCTGAGCGCCTGTTTTCTTTGCCCGCTGGTTTCTGCATTAATAAGGTCTGCCAATCCTTCCGCAGACGTCAAATCCATTTTGCCATTATCAAATGCACGACGCGTAAATTCGCCTGCTTCCGCACTTCTTAGTCCATCAATTTTCGAAAGTGCTTCCAGGAACCCAGCCGTGACTGCATATCCCCCATGAATATGAAATTCGGCAACATCCTCGCCTGTAAAACTGTTGGGACCCTGAAAAAAAATCAGGATACCCTGATCCAGACGGTCCCCTGTCGTTGGATCATAAAGCCAGGTCAACGTGGCTTTTCTTACTTCGGGGCATTTTTGTTTTTTTGTTAGTAACAAAATTGCTTTTTCTGTCAGTGGACCTGACAGACGAATTACGCTGACACCCGCGCGCCCCTTGCCACTTGATAATGCAAAAATTGTCATGTGAATTTATCACCTGATTTTTCAAAAAATTAGTCTTTGATATTTCACTATGCTATAACTTAATGAAGTGGATAACACCAACAAAAAAGCAGCGCTCTGCAATCGCGAAGAAGGTCTCCTTGTACGATATCTGATTACTGTTGATCGCTGTAACGTCCAAAAAATATTGTTTTTTAAAAGTCGTCTTTTTATAACATACTGATTTTATTGTAATATTTTAGTTATCCACAGGACAAAAGAAGAAATAATTTAAAGGCTTATTTTTCTATCATAGGATGATGAATATTTAATGTCACAACTTTCAGTTCATAGCCCCGTCGGCGATCTGACCATCAGTGAAGAAGACGGGAAAATAGTTTCTCTTGACTGGGGCTGGTCCCCTTTCCAGCAGGAAAACGAAATTTTATCAAAAGCAAAAAATTTGCTCGAACAATATTTTGACGGTGAGAATCCAAAATTCGATTTACCGTTAAATCCACACGGAACTGAATTTCAGAAAAACGTCTGGAAAATTATGTGTGAAATTCCTTACGGAACAATTTTGACTTATGGTGAAATATCCAATAGGTTAAATTCCCATGCACGCGCAGTTGGCATGGCCTGTGGCCGCAATCCTATTCCCATAATTATTCCCTGCCACAGAGTGGTTGGCCAGAATGGAAAACTGACCGGTTTTTCGGGCGGTGAAGGTGTTGAAACCAAACGCTACCTTCTTGAACTCGAAGAAGCGACAGATAATCTGACACTGCCTTTTTGAATTTGACTATTCCGCTAAAACTTCTTCAGGATCAATCGGTGCTATTTTTATATTATACATTCCATATAATACCGACACCACAGGACTGGTCAGATTAAAGAAGCAATAGGGAAGATATGCAAATGTTGCTATGCCCAGCGTACTGGAGAAAAATGCACCACAGGTATTCCATGGCACCAGCACCGAAGTGACGGTTCCCGTATCCTCGAGTGCACGGGACAGGTTTTTAGCGGCCAGTCCCCTTCTTTTGAATTCAAGCCGATACATGCGGCCTGGAAGCACAATAGAAATATACTGGTCCCCAGCAAGAATATTTGTACCAATGCACGTCAAAGCAGTAACCAAAATCAATGAACCGGTCGAATGGGCCATACTGACAAGACCGATTACAAGCCTTTTTAAAAGACCGAATTTTTCCATTATTGATCCAAAGGTAATCGCACACATAATAAGCCAGATTGTATCCAGCATTCCGGCCATTCCCCCCTGTGTCAGAAGCTCGTCCATAGCCGTATTACCGGTATTTGCTGTATATCCTGCAAATAATGAACGCCATACACCATCAAGCAAAACCACAATTTCACTATGACCATTGGCACCAGCAAACCGATCAATCACATCCTGCTGAAAAATAAGCGCCATTATAACGCCTGTAAGAGTACCAATCACCAAAGTTGGGAAAGCAGGGTTCTTTTTAACCGCAAGCGCAAACACGACAACAAGCGGAAATAATAGATATACCCCTATCGTAAAATTACTTCTGATCAGATCAAGCTGACCACTTAAATCAACAGTATCTGAATTGATATCACTGGTAAAACCGATAATTAAATAAAGAGTAATGGCAATCGTAATTGAAGGGAATGTTGTCCAGACCATATGCCTGATATGCGTAAATAGATCGGTTCCCGCAACAGCCGGGGCAAGATTTGTTGTATCCGAAAGGGGTGACATTTTATCACCAAAATAAGCTCCCGATATGATCGCCCCGGCCGTTATTTCAGGCTCCAATCCAAGTCCGGAAGCAATTCCCATCAGACCAATACCAATAGTACTTGCCACAGTCCAGCTGCTGCCAATACTGATGGCTGCAATTGAGCTTAATATACAGGCGGTAAAATAAAATATATTGGGATTAATTATCTGAAGTCCGTAATAAATCATGGCCGGAACCGTCCCAGCCAATATCCATGACCCGATCAGCATGCCTACAGCCATAAGTATAAGAATGGCACCAAATGTATTCGAAATTCCATGGGCAATGGCCTTTTCAACATCACGCCAGATATGGCCGTTCTTTACACCAATGATAAGGGCGACACAGCCCGCCATGATAAGGGCTATCTGATTGGCACCACTTGACGACTCATCCCCGTACAAATAAACGGACATGCTCAGCATACTGACCAGTGCAATGACCGGAATAAGGGCATCAATAAAACTTGGTTCGCGTTCGATACTTTCTGACATATAAAATCATCCCAATTACTTTTTTTATGATTAAAGCAGAGAAAAATAAAAAATTCCACCAATAAAAAAAAGGCCCGATCTTTCGGGCCTTTTGAAATCAAGTGTATTTTAATTATTCATTGAATTATAAAACTCTTCATTATCCTTGGTATCTTTTAGCTTATTGATCAGGAATTCTATCGCATCAACAGATCCCATTGGCATCAATATCCGGCGTAAAACGTACATTTTTGCCAATGTACCCGGATCAAGCAGAAGCTCTTCTTTCCTGGTTCCCGACTTCGTAATATCAATAGCCGGAAAAATCCTTTTATCACTGACCTTACGATCAAGCACAATTTCAGAGTTACCAGTGCCCTTAAATTCTTCAAAGATAACCTCATCCATACGGCTCCCGGTATCAATAAGGGCTGTTGCAATAATTGTCAGTGAACCACCCTCTTCAATATTACGGGCTGCCCCAAAAAATCGTTTCGGTCTTTGAAGGGCATTGGCATCAACACCACCGGTAAGAACTTTACCTGAGCTAGGAATAACAGTGTTATAAGCACGCGCCAAACGTGTAATACTATCCAGAAGAATAACAACATCATATTTATTTTCTACAAGTCTTTTTGCTTTTTCTATTACCATTTCAGCAACTTGTACGTGGCGGCTTGCCGGCTCATCAAATGTTGAACTTACCACTTCACCTTTAACCGACCGTCTCATGTCCGTGACCTCTTCCGGTCTCTCATCAATAAGAAGCACAATCAAAAATACATCAGGATGGTTTTCTTTAATGGCATGGGCAATATTTTGCATCAGCACCGTTTTACCGGTTCGGGGTGGGGCCACAATAACGGCTCGCTGACCAAAGCCGATTGGGGCGACAAGATCAATAACCCGTGTTGATTTATCCTTTAAAGTCGGATCATCCCTATCCAGCTTGAATTTCCGGTCAGGATGGAGAGGGGTCAGACTGTCAAAATGTACTTTATGTTTTCCAGCTTCGGTATCTTTATGATTTACCTGTGAGACCTTTAAAAGGGCGAAATAACGTTCGCCGTCTTTCGGCGCACGAATATGTCCTTCAACCGTATCCCCTGTTCTTAATCCAAATCTTTTAATCTGGCTCGGGCTGACATAAATATCATCTGGGCCAGGAAGATAATTTGATTCAGGAGACCTTAAAAAGCCAAAACCATCCTGCAGCACTTCAACGACACCACCACCAGTTATTTCTTCATTTCTTGCAGCCAGTGCCTTTAAAATTGCAAACATCATGTCCTGCTTGCGCATATTGCTGGCATTTTCGACATTATTTTCTTCGGCCAAATCCAAAAGTTCGCCCGGGGCTTTCTTTTTAAGGTCCAATAAATTCATTATAGATATCCAAACAGTTTGAAAAAATTAGGAGTATTTTTTATAGAAGGTCAATAAGTTGATATAAAAATAGAAGATGTCGCATCAGACGATACAACTGAAGCTCTCATAATACGACATTTTCCAAAATTAGCAAAGAGGATTTTTAAAATTACTGAAATGGTCTGATAAAAACCATAAAAACTATTATTATCATCAATAAAGTGGGCACTTCATTCATCATTCGAAAATATTTTTCAGGATGAATATTTTCGTCCCTCTCAAACGCTTTTCGCCACTTTGATAAATAACCATGAAAGCCGCTCATAAGCACCACTGCCGCAAATTTTATATAAAACCAGCCTCCAGCGTGCCAGCTATCCTGACCTATGGAAAGAGCCAGTCCGAAAATCCAGGTTGCCGTCATAGCCGGATTAATAATGATCCGCATTAGTTTGCGTTCCATTTCCTTAAACATTTCCGATGCAGGACTGCCCACTTCTAACCGTGTATGATAAACGAAAAGTCTCGGCAGATAAAACATCCCCGCCATCCAGCTTATAACCGAAATAATATGAAATGCTAACAGCCAGTAATATGCATCTCTCAGAAAATCCACTATATTTTCAAACATTTAGTATCCCAAAACCCCTATTTCATATGCTTTTGAACTAGCTTTGAAAGTCCGTCAATAAATGTCGGATTATCAGAAACCGTATCAATACGTATATAATCTTTAACACCAACCTCCTCTGCCAGCTCTTTATATTCAATATCCAGCTCTACGAGCGTTTCTGAATGTTCTGAGACAAAGGCAATTGGAACCATGATAATATTTTTTTTATCTAGCGCTGCCCTTTCAATCTCATCTTCCGTGGAAGGACCGATCCACTCCAATGGCCCAACCCTACTCTGATAGCAGATTATATGATCAAGCTTTTCATTTTTCAGTTCTTCCATTAAGGCAGCCCCCGTAATTTCGACCTGGCTCTGATACGGGTCTCCCGCTTCAATTGTTTTTTTGGGCAGCCCATGCGCTGAAAGAAGCAACCTGTATTCAGACTTATCCTTAATATCGACCAAATTCGATCTTATCAGATCTGCCATGGCTTTTATGAAAAAATCATGGTCTGGATAATCTTTAACAACGCTATAGGGAACATTAAGACCTGCAATTTTAGCAGACTTGTTCCATTCAATCAGTCCTGTCCCCGTTGTTGTGACACTATATTGCGGATAAAGCGGCAATAATATTATCTGATCCGGATCATATGCCTTTACCTCTATCGCTGTTTCTCTGGCAAAAGGATGCCAGTAGCGCATAAAAATAAAACATTTATATTCAGAATTATTATCCGGATTTTCATTCAATTTATTTTCAAGGGCAAAACGTTGCTTTTCTGTTTCTTCCAGAATTGGTGATTTATTGCCGATTTGCCGATAAATATCCTGGGCAATTGGCGTACGACGGGAAGAAATTATTTTTGCAATAATCCAGCGAAACGGATTTGGCACCGTTATAATGGCAGGATCATAAAAAAGATTAAATAAAAATGGTTTTACAGCCTCAAGACTGTCTGGCCCACCAAGGTTAAACATGATAATCGCTGTTTTTTTACGCATTCTTACCTTCGGTAATTTAAAATGATGTCAGAAACAAGCTTAACATTTTCAGGGGGCGTCTGTGGAACAATGCCATGCCCCAGATTAAAGATATGTGGTCCCTCTTTTAAATGGTCAAGAATGTGATAAACCGCTTTTTCCAGGGCTACCCCACCGGAAACCAGAAGCAACGGGTCCAGGTTCCCCTGCACGGTGCATAAAGGCTGAATGACATTTCTAACCCAGGATGTAGACGTGGAAGTATCTATACTTACACCATCAACCTTGGTTTTATTCACATAATTTCTGATTTTTGCTCCTGCCCCTTTTGGGAAGCCGATAATCGGAATTTCCGGATGCACTGCCCTGATATTGTTAACAATCTTCTGCATTGGCTCTATACACCATTTAATAAACTCATCTGCCGGCAAAGTTCCTGACCAGCTGTCAAAAATCTGCAGTGCTTCAGCACCATGATCAACCTGCCTGATTAAATATTCTGACGTAGACTGAACCAAAAGATCAATTATTTTTTCAAAAGTTTCTCGGTCCTGATAGGCCATTAACCGGGTTTCTGCCTGATCTTTTGAACCCTTACCATTGACCATATAAGTTGCCACTGTCCAGGGTGCCCCAGCAAATCCAATTAAGGCAACATGTTCGGGCAGTTTTTTTGAAAGATTGGAAACGGTCTGGTAAACAGGACTTAAATGTTCATGAAAGCCTTCCATTGAAAGTGCTTTAAATTTTTCCAAATTATCAACAGGTGTTAAAACGGGTCCTTCTCCTGCCCTGAATGCCAAATCCTGTCCAAGCGCGTGCGGAACAACAAGAATATCTGAAAATAATATGGCCGCATCCATATTAAATCTTCTTAATGGCTGAAGAGTGACTTCAGTTGCAAATTCTGGGTTATAGCAAAGATCTAAAAATGATCCCGCTTCTTTTCTAAGATTCATATATTCAGGGAGGTAACGTCCTGCTTGTCTCATAAACCAGAAAGGGACCCTATCATTTGGAGTTCCTTTTAACGTCTGGATAAAAAGTTTATTCGTACTCATATATTGGATACCAAGTCAAAGTTATTCACGGTTCTTTTTACTTATATTATATTTATATATAAATATTGTAGTTGTTAAGTGGTCCTGTGAAAACTGTGGATTAAATCTTATCCACAGCATTTACATTAATTGTTAACAGAAAAACGAATTCATCATAAAAATTTAATTACCGTATAAGTCGATTAAAATTAGGCATATACATATAGTGATGCTGAAAAAAATGATAGAAAAATATAAAATTCACAAAATTATAAATCTGCTTTAATAAAATTATACACAAGCTAAAAACTCTTAGATCAAAAAATGAATTGTGGGTGCAGAATATTTACTTATTGAAAAAAAGTGATCTTATCCCCACTATTCACCTGATTCAAAAATTTATGAAGAATGGAATATTTTTTAAATGTCAAAAGTACACCTTCATCTCGTTTCCGATTCAACGGGTGATACCCTGGAACAGGTTGCAAAAGCCTCCCTTGTACAGTTTCCAAAGATAGAGCCCATTAAACATTACTGGCCGATGATCAGAACGGCAAGACATATGGAACGTCTGATTGCGGAAATTGAAGAAAATCCGGGTATCGTTATGTTCACCCTGGTCGATCATGAAATTGAAAAAGTTCTCGTTGATGCCTGTAAAAACCATAAATGGCCTTATATATCTGTTCTTCAGGGTATAATTCGGGAATTGGGTCATCATCTTGGCCAGACACCTACCGAGCGACCAGGACTTCAGCATCAGATGGATGATGTCTATTTTGAGCGTATTGATGCCATTCAATATACATTGGCACATGATGACGGGCAGATAACAGGGAATTTAATGGACGCGGATATTATTCTGGTCGGGGTATCGCGGACATCAAAAACCCCAACCTGTATTTATCTGGCAAACCGTGGTTATAAGGCGGCTAATATTCCAATTGTGCCCGGGCTTCCAATTCCGCCTGAGCTTGAACAGTGTAAAGACAAATTTATTGTCGGGCTTGTTAATAGCGTAGACCGTCTGGTACAGATTAGAAAAAACCGGCTATTGATGTTACAGGAAGATAAAACCACCGATTATGTAGATGAAGAGCTTGTCAAAGAGGAAGTAAAGGAAGCCCGCAGGCTTTTTAGCAAGATGGGCTGGCCCACTGTTGATGTAACAAGACGGTCTATTGAGGAAACGTCGGTGGCCATCATAAATCTCAAAAATAAATATGATGAAGAAAAAGCAGCGTGTCAGAAAAAGAAATAAAAATAGCCGGGGTTGTTGGTGATCCCATTTCCCATAGCCTATCACCAAAACTTCATGGATACTGGCTTAAAAAATATGGGATCAAAGGGGATTATGCCGCTTTTCATGTTGCAGCAAACGAGCTTGCGGATTTTATCGGCCGATTGAAGAAAAATAACATAAGTGGGGTTAATATTACGCTGCCTCATAAGGAAGCTGTACTTAAACTTGTCGATAAAGTTGATGATGTTGCTGCAAAAATTGGGGCTGTTAATACGGTTTATTTTGATAATGACGGTAAATTGATCGGCACTAATACGGATGGATATGGTTTTTTGACCCATTTGAAACAATCGGTAGAAGGATGGGATTCAAATAAAGGACCAATTGTAATTATCGGAGCTGGCGGTGCGGCCAGGGCTGTTCTTGTAAGCCTGCTTGATGACGGCGCACCTGAAATACGCATAACCAACAGAACATTGTCCCGGGCAGAAGCGCTGGCAACGGAAATTAGTGATGAAAGAATTAAGGTTACTCCATGGGAAGAACGCGAAATGGCCTTAAAAGGCACGACTTTGCTGGTTAATGTCACCACGTTGGGGATGACTGGGCAACCAGCGCTTGATTTACCGCTTGACCAGTTACCAAAACAGGCGGTGGTTTATGACATTGTGTATAATCCGTTGGAGACATCTCTTTTAAAAAAAGCGCGTGAGCGGGGCAATATCACAGTAGATGGCCTTGGCATGCTTCTTCATCAGGCCGTGCCCGGCTTTCAGGCATGGTTTGGAATTCGGCCGGAAGTGGATGATGGGCTTAAACAATTTTTGTTAAAGGCAATTTCATGAAAATTATTGGTCTGACCGGATCAATTGGAATGGGTAAATCGGAAACGGCAAAAATTTTTGCTGAACTGGGTATCCCTGTTTTTGATAGTGATGCTGCAGTGCATGATTTGCTTGGTCCGGACGGAAATGCGGTGGAAGCGGTGGAAGAAAAATTCCCCGGCGTTAAGATCGGTAATTACATTGACAGAAAGCGTTTGGGGGATAAGGTATTTGGCGATGACGCTGCGCTCAAAAATCTGGAAAATATTTTACATCCTTTGGTGATAAGAAAGAGACAGGCATTTCTGGAAAATGCGCATTCAGACATTGTTGTTTTTGATATTCCGCTGCTTTTTGAAAAAAATTATCAGGATCAATGTAATTTTGTTGTTGTTGTTAGTGCGCCGCCGGATATACAGAAAGAAAGGGTTCTGAAGCGCCCCGGAATGAGCGAAAAACGGTTTCTTGAAATTAGTGCGAAGCAAATGCCGGACGTGGAGAAAAGAAAGCGGGCTGATTTTATTGTTCAAACAGATAAAGGATTGGCCTATGCTAAAAAGCAGGTAACGGAAATTATAGAGAAAATCAGGAAGTTCAATGCGTGAAGTTGTATTTGATACCGAAACCACAGGGTTTGACCCTTTTAACGGCGACCGGATTGTTGAAATTGGTTGTGTTGTTGTGGATGACTATATTCCGACCGGTGAAGTTTATCATGTCTATATAAATCCTGAACGTGATATGCCCGCCGCAGCTGAACAGGTTCATGGCCTGAGTGCAGAGTTTTTAAAAAACCATCCGACATTCAGTGAAATTGCAGGAGATTTCAGGGATTTTTGTGGTGATATGAATTTGGTGGCCCATAATGCGGAATTTGATATGAAGTTTATCAATTGGGAAATGGAAAATCTCGGCTTTTCGCCTTATCCGGCAAGCCGCTCCGTAGATACTCTTGCTATTTCCAGACGTAAATTTCCAGGCGCCAACAATACACTGGATGCACTTTGTAAAAGATTTTCCATAGATAACTCAAACCGTGTAAAACACGGGGCCCTACTCGATGCAGAACTGCTCGCAGAAGTTTATCTTGAACTAATGGGCGGGCGGCAAACCGGCCTTGGGCTAGTTCAGAACGATAAGAAACCGGAAGTTCAGTCAGGCGACACTATAATAAAACGCCCATTCCGGGAGCCACGACCCCACAGTGCCAGCGATCTGGAACTGGAGAGACATAAGGATTTTATCAGGAAAATAGAAAATTCGCTCTGGTAGTATGGTAATAAAAAAGGCCCTCAATTTTAAGGGCCTTAATTCCGATATCGTAAATTTCAGCTTTTAGTTTACAACTACGTCGTCTTCGCTTTTTTTACCTTTTTTCGCCGCAGCTTGCTGCAGTTGTTGATGATATAGCCCTGCAAAATCAATCGGCTCAAGCATAAGAGGCGGGAAGCCACCATCACGGGTTACATCAGAGAGTATGCGACGGGCATAGGGGAATATCTGACGTGGCGCCTCAACCATTAAAAATCCCTGAAGTTGATCCTCAGGTAGATTTTTGATACCGAATAGACCGGAATAGAGAAGTTCTGCAACAAATGCTGTTTCTTCACCCGATTTGGCTGTTGCGGTGATTTTCAGATCTACTTCATAAATCTCTTCAGCGAGCTGTTGAGCATTGAGATTTACATTTATATTCATAGATGGCTTTTCTGTTGCAAGCTTCTGAATGGTTTGTGCCGGTGTCGGGTTTTCAAATGAAAGATCCTTTATATATTGGCCCAAAATACTGATTTGAATTTCTTCAGAATTTCCTTCATTGGAAACTTCGTTTTTTTCATTAGTCTCTGACATATTGCCTTTTCCTGATTTCTAGTCGCAAATTTACTCAGTCTGCTATCATGCTTTTGGGTTATTAACAAGTAATTCTATTTGAAAAATTAAATTGCAGCCTTATTTTCTCCAAAAAAGTGATTAAACGGAAGTATCATTATCCTTATTTTCTTTTTCAATTTTTTTGCTTTCGGGGGCGTTTTCATCCGTTTCTTCGAATTCACCATCAATTATAATCCCGCCGCGAAACGATGACCGCGGACGATTTTGATAGGAATGGTGCCCGGCATTAATGAGCATTTTTCCTAGCATTGCACGAACCGGGGCAATGGCAAGAAGTACAGCTATAGTATCTGTTATAAAACCAGGCAGTAAAAAGAAAAATCCTGCTATTGCCAGAAAAAACCCATGAATAAGTTCGGAAACAGGGCTTTCACCGCGATCGACCGTATTCTTCAGATTTTTCAGAACCTCGATCCCTTCCTGGCGGATTATAAAAATGCCGAGCATGGCTGTCAGGATCGTTAATGCCAGTGCTGTTACGCCGCCGATTTCATTCGCTACCTCAACAAAAACAAGGAATTCAAGATATGGAACGGCGATAATAGCGACTAAAAATAATAAGGGCATTTATTGTCCAAATGGTTGAAATATCAATTCATAATATATACATCATGTACTATCTAATATAGTATTAAATTTTGCGTATCAAAGAGTCGGCGGAAAATTTTATATAAACACGGAATGAGTATTTAGGAAATCAGATGGACGATAATATATTTTTAATTATCATGGCTTTTGTTGCAGGGTTCATCATTTTGCAACTGCGGCGCACATTGGGACGTCGTGATGGCTATGACGGTAAAGATGAAAGATCCTCTGATCATTCAATAGTTGAAAAAGGCCCTTCTAAAAGAAAGTTGGCCGAGAATGTCGTGCCGATGAAGGGCGGGATTAAGCAAAAAGACCCGGCTCAGGAACAATCGGTTCCTGCAAAAGATCTCGGTGTTGCCAAGTCGTCTCCTTTTTATAATGCACTTGAAAAAATAAATTCATATGACAGGAATTTTACTCTGCCCTATTTTATTGATGGCGCAGAATATGCCTATGGCATGATACTTAATGCTTTCTGGGAAGGCGACATCAAAACATTAAGAACATTTTTAAGCCGGGATGTTTTTAAAGAATTTGAAGACGCCATTAAAGCCTTGAAAAATGAAGGGCATCGGTTTGAAAATTCATTAAAAGATATTGAAAAAATTGAATTGGTGGATGCGAGCATTGAAGGCACAATGGCAGAGCTTACACTTCGTTATGAAAGCCATATGTCTATTGCAAAAAAAGATGCGGACGGCAATATTATTGACGGCGACCCTGAAAAAATTATTCCTGTCGTCGATATATGGACATTCTGCCGCGATGTGAAGCGCGGTGATCCAAACTGGACACTGGTTTCAACCAGCGATGAATAGAGTATAATCCGGAGCAGCAAACGTGACGATAAGAAATATTTCGGCTATTTTCCTGCTGTTTGGAATATTTCTCACCGCCCTTTACTTATTGATCATACCCGAAGAAAAGCATGAACCGGTAAATTTTGAAACGATCAGTTTTCAAGATCTTGATGGATGGCAAGAGGATGACCTGGGCAAAGCACTTGAAGCGTTTCAAATTTCGTGCGGGCGATTGCTTGACTTCCCCGATGAGCGCTCGTTTGGCGCGTTTGGTTCGGCCCTTGACTGGAAAAGCATTTGCCGGGCTTCTCTTGAAATTGACCCTGTAGCGGCCAGAAGATTTTTTGAGAACCGATTTACGGCACTTAAATTTACCCTTGAAGCACCGGGGCTTTTTACAGGCTATTATGCACCACTCTATAAAGGGTCAAGGGTGAAAAGTGATAAGTTTAGCGCGCCACTTTATATGGTGCCCGAAGATCTGCAGAATATTGATCTTGGCGATTTTGATGAAAGTCTTAAAGGCAGATCCATAATTGGTGAGGTTCGTGAGAATAAATTTGTCCCCTATAAAGACCGAGAAGCAATTGACCGCGGCGCCCTTGAGAATAAGGGGTTGGAGCTGGTCTGGCTTGAAAAACCGGAAGAAAGCTTTTTTCTTCAAATTCAGGGATCGGGATTTATTGAGCTTGAAGATGGGGAAATTTTTCATGTGGGATATGCCGAAAGAAATGGCCGTCCATACCGTGCCATTGGCAGAT
Organism: Emcibacteraceae bacterium; assembly: GCA_041396985.1. Lineage (NCBI taxonomy): Bacteria > Pseudomonadati > Pseudomonadota > Alphaproteobacteria > Emcibacterales > Emcibacteraceae > Emcibacteraceae bacterium. The sequence goes on along the minus strand of JAWKXO010000002.1, from coordinate 231,776 downwards.
TTCTGATTGATAGTGGTGATATTGCCAGAGAGGATATGTCACTGCAGGCAATAAGGCGGTGGATGGATGAAAACCCTGAGAAATCGAAGCAGCTTATGTGGAAAAATCCTTCATACGTATTTTTCAGAAAAAGGGATGGCGACAAACCCGTCGGCAGCCTTGGTGTAGGTTTAACCCCGGGTCGTTCACTCGCAGTTGACAGAAGTTATATTCCGCTTGGTGTTCCTCTATGGCTTCAAACCTATCAGGAAATGTCATCGGATGAAGGTAAGATTATCAAAATACCGGATTTGAATAGGCTGGTGGTTGCTCAGGATACCGGAGGAGCGATCAAGGGTAAAATCCGTGGTGATGTCTATTGGGGGATTGGAGATTTGGCGGAATTAAAGGCGGGACCCATGAAAGATATGGGAACATATTATATTCTGGTTCCCAAGTCTCTTGTTCCTTCTCTCCTGGAAGGGAGTACTGGTGATCCGTTATGAGCAGACGCGATCTGACCAAGGATGAAAAGAGGCTTTGGCAGATATATACGCGTGATGTAACACCAACAGGCTCAGAAAAACCCGTTATTTCAGAGGCAGACGCGGCGGACCGGTATAATATCAAGCTTCCCGCGAAAAAGGTCTTTAAAGAAAATCGCACCCCATCGGTTTCTAATTTTGAAAGTCTAAAAAATAAAGACAGCAATTGGGGGAAAAAATTAAAGCAGGGAAAAGTCAGGCCGGACGCAAAAATAGATCTCCATGGATTAACCTGTGTTGAAGCGCATGAGAGGCTGCTTCGTTATCTAGAAAGGGCACAGAAGAATAACAAAAGGGTTGTTTTGGTTATAACAGGTAAGGGTGGCCCCAAAAATAAAGCATATGAAGAAATCCGCTATAATGATTTCGAGAACAGCCATGGCGTGCTAAGAAGGGAAGTTCCAATGTGGCTTTCAGGCGGTGCAATGCGACATATGATAATTTCCTTTCAGGAAGCCCGGCAAGCAGACGGCGGCAACGGTGCCTTATATGTTGTATTGAAGAGGAAATCATGACTCCATTTGGTGAAAAAGTTCGTGAACTCAGGAAAGAGAGAGGCATCAGTCAAAAACAAATGGCTAAAAAGCTTGCAATCAGTCCGGCCTATTTGTCAGCACTGGAGCATGGCCATCGGGGGAGACCATCCTGGCGTCTCATTCAGCAGATTATCAGTTTTTTTAACATCATATGGGACGAAGCGGAAGAACTTGAGAATCTGGCAAGATTATCTCATCCAAGGACAGTCGTGGACACTTCAGGGCTTAGTGCAAGGGCAACCGAGCTCGTTAATCTTCTAAACCAGGATATCCGAGAATTGAGCGACGAAAAAATTGAAAAAATGCTCGAAATCATAAAAGAAAGAACCTGATCAAGCAGTTTTGTGTCTGAACGTCACACTGAAGATTACATTAATTATAATGGCTGAATAAGATTTATTCTTGGACGGGCGGGTGAATTTTAATCTGCGTAATCTGGTTTCTTTTGCGTTTTAAAATTTCGAATTTGAAGCCGTCTTTTTCATAAATCTGACCAGGAAGTGGAATAATCTCTGCCTGATCAATTATATAGCCAGCAATGGTAATCGCATCCTCATCGCTTAATTTCCAGTTAAACTGGCGGTTAAGATCTCTAATCGGTGTGGTGCCTTCGGCAACTATGACCCCTGATTTAAGAATTCTGATATCACTGTTTAATTTATCGTGCTCGTCTTTTATTTCGCCAACAATTTCCTCAAGAATATCTTCAAGTGTGATTACGCCCATTAAAGCACCATATTCATCCACCACAACAGCAAAATGAGCTTTTCTGGCAAGGAACATTTTAAGCTGGTCTCTAAGGCTTGTGGTCTCCGGCACAAACCATGGGTCTTGCGCTATTTCCCTTAGAGTCTGATGATTAAGTTCGCCGTTATTCTGACGGGTGATTCGCAGGACATCTTTTGCATGGACAACGCCAATAATATTATCCTGATCATTTTCCCACATTGGAAGCCGAGTATGTGGACTTGACACGATCTGCTTAATGATGTCGTCAATATTATCCTGGACATTAATGGTTTCTACATTTTTACGATGGACCATTACATCTTCCAGACTTATTTCATCCAAATCCAGAATGCCGGCAAGCATATCCTTATGCTCTTTGATGATGCCGCCCTCATGGGCCTGTAAATCAATTGCGCCGCGGATTTCATCCTGCGGACTAAGAACTTTCTGATTTCTTTCTGCCTTTACACCAAGCAACCTTAAAGTACGCCGTGCAATCAGCTGTATGAGGCGTACAATTGGCGCAAAAATTATGACGATGATATTTACAAAAGGCGCTACCTTGAGAGCCACTCTTTCAGGGTTTGAAATAGCATATGTTTTAGGCATGACTTCTGCAAAGATCAGAACAATTGCGGTCATTATAAATGTGGCGTAAACGACGCCAATCTGGCCAAATAGTTCGATGAAGAAATAGGTGGCCAATGCTGATGCAAGAATATTCACCAGATTATTGCCGAGCAGAATAGCGCCGATCAGACTTTCCGGATCAGAAATTAGTTTTTCAACAAGGGCGGCTTTTTCATTACCCTCTTTTGACATTTTATGCATGTTGGAGGCAGGCGTGGCCGTAAGGGAGGTTTCAGAGCCTGAGAAAAAACCTGAGAATATTATCAAAAATATAATAACGACCAGTGCAAGAATAAGTTCTATTTCCATTGGGGTAGATTTATCCTTTTAATGCATCCTTCAATAAAGATTTTACACTATCCATATTCACTTCATTTGTAAGAAAAGCTTTACCTATCCCGGAGACAAGCACAAAAGTAAGCTTTCCGCCAGACATTTTTTTATCGCCCTGCATATGTTTAAGCAGATTATCAACATTAAAATCAAAAGATGAAATTGACTGTGCGGAAATATCAGCAAAGTGTTTTTTTACGCGTTCTACATCACCAGATGAACATAATCCCATCCGTTCAGATAACTGAAAGGCCAAAATCATACCCATTGCAACAGCTTCACCGTGGTAAAGGGTGTCATTATATCCGTTTTCAGCTTCTAGCGCATGGCCAAATGTATGTCCCAGGTTTAATAGGGCTCGTGCCCCACTTTCCTTTTCATCCATACTTACTATTGCGGCCTTTGCCTCGCAGCTTTTTTTTATGGCTTCACGGCGCAGTGCGCGCATGTTCGTCTCTTCACCGTCAATTAATGATGGTCCGTTCTTTTCCAGCCAGTTATAAAAGTCCGGATCATTAATAAGCCCGTATTTTACTATTTCTGCATAACCGGCAATGACATGGCGCTTTTCAAGTGTTTCAAGTGTCGTCACATCAATCAGTACAAGCCGGGGCTGATGAAATGCCCCGACTAAATTTTTACCATATTTGCTGTTAATACCTGTTTTCCCGCCTACTGAACTGTCAACCTGTGCCAGTAAAGTGGTGGGGATCTGGATAAAATTAATGCCCCGAAGGTAAACGCTGGCAGCAAAACCCACCAGATCGCCAATGACACCGCCGCCAAAGGCGATGATCGTATCACTGCGTTCCAGCCTCATTGACAGTAATTTATTCAGTAAAGATTCAAGATGATCAAAGGATTTCGTCGCTTCTCCGGCAGGCAATATTATATTATCATACTCAATCCCGCCTTTTTCAAGGCCGGCCTCCAGTCGGGCGAGCTGATGATGAGCAACATTCTCGTCTGTTATAATGACTGTTTTGGCTCGTTTTAAATGTGGCCTGATATGGTCAGCCGCCGCATCAATTATATTTTCACCAATCAGTATGTCGTAGCTTCTTGATCCCAGATCAACTGTTGTTTTTTGTATCATTCTCTTTGCCTGTAACACTGGCCTTATTATTTGGGGATTGCTTATTGGTTCCCATGCGTTTTTGATATTTCTTTTTCTCAATAGCCAGAAATTTATTAAGCTTCCATATTATATCATTGACAACTTTATCATGGGGACCCTGCCCACTTTCAATAATTAAATGTGCTTCTTCATATATAGGATATCTTTCCTTGGTCAATTTCTGAAGAATTTCTTTTGGGTCACCAGTTTTTAATAATGGCCGTGTGTCCCGTTTCGACGTCCTTTCAACCAGAAGATCGACATCAACTTTAAGCCATATCACGATTGTCTGCTTTAATAATCTGCTTCTTGTTTTTTTGTCTATAAAAGCGCCGCCACCAGTGCCAAGAACAATCTTTTTATCCTCATTAATTAGCCGGTTTATGACCCGACGCTCTCCTTTTCTGAAATCCTCTTCCCCGAATTTCTCAAAAATCTCGCTCACTGTGTGACCTGCAGCTTTTTCAATTTCGTGATCGCTGTCGACAAATTTTAGATGTAACCGTCGTGCAAGGCGAACGCCGATTGTCGTCTTTCCGCTTCCCATAAGTCCAACCAGCGATATACTCTTTCGCAGAGGATATCTCAATCGCGGAGCAAGGCTGTTTTTTCTTTTTCTTTTTATGTTATTCATTATATCTACTATTTACATGTCTTTATTCGGATTAGCCACGAAATAAACATATTTTTTCCTATGCTTTACGCCGGAGAGAAACACGGCTAATATGCGGTGCTGAATTTAAATTTCTTTTATAATATTACAGAGGTAAATATACCAATGGCAAAATTATGGCTTACGCTGATTATACTGATACTGCTGACAATTGTTGGTGCAGGCATCTACCTTATGACAGCGGATATTCCCGCGCCAACGGAACATGTGGAAAAAACACTTCCTGACGATACTTTCCCGAATTAGGTATAGTGCAGGTAAATTGACATGACCCGAGCATATTCATCAATTCAATCACTTCTTTTTGGGAAAGCCGGTATTTTATCTGGTGTTATGACGATTGGCGTTATGCTATCTATTCCTCTTTTTGCCCATGGCCAGGCTCGGCAGACTGAGCCAGCAGTTCCAGAAGCTGATTCAGCGCCAAAGTCTATATTATTTCCCTCCGGAGTGCCCGGGCCATATTTCCCAAGCGATAGTGAAATTGCTGAAACGGCCGAAAGTAGGCTTGACCAGCCTTCAGGGCAATCAATTCTCAATGAAGATATGGATCAAATTACTTCACCCGGTACGGATGTCGATGTCATTGATCTAGCAGGGCAGGACCAATCGGCCTACGGAATTTTGACACGCAGTAATGGGGGACTATCCAGAATAATTTGGCAGCCTTCAACATATGAAAATATTGAGAAGCTGTTTAAAGTCCTTCAATTGCCATCCAAATCACCGGCTATGAATACTATTTCCAAGAAGTTGCTGCTTTCTGCTGCATTGCCGCCCACAGGTGTCACCATAATCTTAAATCCTGAAAATCAGCAATCAGCACCTGAAGAAGAGCTTATAGACCCGGATCTTGTAAAAAGATTTATAAATCTGAGGATTTCAAAGCTGATTGAGCAGGGGAATCTGGATGATATGGTTAAGTTTATACAGAACTTACCTGAGGGGACACTTGAACCCAGTCAGCAAAATGCTGAAATATTAATGCTGGGGGGAGACATAATAGGCGCCTGCGAAATGACAATGAATGCCAGAAGCGAGCAGGAAAATCAGCGGCAAAACAGTTTTTCGAATCGGGGGGCAATGACTGACCAGGAGCGGTCAGACGATCTTTTCTGGCTGAAAATGCTGGCCTTCTGCCGAACCTTGGAAGGGGACAATACCGGAGCACAGATTGCCCTTGATATGATGACAGAACGTGGACAGGAAGATTTTATCTATTTTGATCTGCTCAATAAGCTTATGGAAAACCCTGATACAAGGTCTGTATTCCTGAGCGGTGGACTTTCATCACTGGACCCGCTCAAATATACTATTTTGTCGCTTCTTGATCAGCCAATTGATGCCAATTTAATAGAAGACAGCTCACCGCTCATACTCAGTGCGCTTGTTATAAACCCTAATATGTCAGCAGATAACAGATTTCAGGCAGCGGTAAGAAGCTATCAGTCAGGGGGTGTTTCAGCAGACGTTCTGCGCAATATTTATGGTCTTCAGGAATTTTCCGAAAGGGAATATAACAATGCTGAACAGCTGGCACAATTTGATGACCGGCCGATGATGGATGCGCTTCTTTATCAAACAGCTTCAAGGCAAGCGGATGATGCGGCAAAAACGGCAATCCTTAATGTTATATGGCAGCGGGCTGCAGAAAAAAATGATCTTCCACGTGCGTCGGAGCTGAATATAAAAACACTTATGTCCTTAAATCCATCAACAGATCTTATTGGGCAGGCTTATCAAATTACCAGAGGTCTTATTCTCGGTGGCGAAATTGAAAAAGCAAAAGAATGGTATGATTTTACACGAAGGGCCGCATCAACGGGAAACAGCGAAGCGACGACGGCTCTTATTAAAACATGGCCGTTGGTTATTCTGGCTGCGAACAGAGGTGAAATCGCCTGGTCGGAAGATATTCTTGATCTTTGGTGGAATGGTCAGTCCCTGTTATCCCCTGAAAACAGAGACAGCAAAGCAACACTTTTCTATGCTCTCGCTGAGGCATTTCAATTTGAAGTACCAGATAATAAATGGCAAGAGCTTGTTGCTTACCGACATGATGATAACACTCACTCAATTCCGCTGTCTGTTTGGCGGGATATGATCCGGTCGGTTGCTGAAAATAAACAGGGTCAGGCGATTATTTTAAGTCTGATCGCCATGGGCGCGGATGGGCCCGGCAGTCTGGATGCATCAGGCATAAGTGTTGTCGTGCGCCTATTGAGAAGTTTTGGCCTTGAACAACAGGCGCGTATGGTGGCAATTGAAGCTCTAGTTGCCCATGATTTTTAATGAATGATCAAAATTTAATAGATTTGTTCCTTGAAATGATACTGACTGAGCGAGCAGCGTCGCTCAACACAATCGAATCCTATCGACGTGATCTGGAACAGTTTATTGAAAGCATGTCGAATAAATCAGAAAATATATTAATTGCTGCCCGACCCGAAGATCTTAGAAAATATCTGGCCCAAATTGAAAAAAAAGGGTTTGCTGCCAGTACATCAGCCCGGAAACTTTCTTGTCTAAGACAATTTTATAAATTTATCTATGGCGAAGGTATTAGGGCTGATAACCCTGCGCTTGACCTGGAAAGCCCTCATACGGGCAGATCGTTGCCAAAATTGCTCAGTGAACAGCAGGTCTCGGATCTTATATCATTTGCAGAAAAGCGTGCCCGGGAAACAGGAAATTTCAATGAGATGCGACTTTGGGCCCTGCTGGAGCTTTTATATGCAACTGGACTTAGGGTTTCTGAACTGGTTTCCCTGTCCTCATCCGTTTTCCGAAGCGGGGAACCCTATATTTATGTTCGCGGTAAAGGGGAAAAGGAACGATTGGTTCCGCTCAGCATCAGAGCCCTTAAAGCAGTACAGGAATATGTTGACGTCATGGCCTCAACGATAAATTCGTCGGGCAAATTAAAGTTCACAAAAGAACAGAAAAAATGGCTTTTTCCGTCAAATGGCAAACAGGGCCATTTAACAAGACACCGTTTTGCGCAACAGTTAAAACAGCTTGGAGCCGAGGTGGGTATTTTACCCTCTTCCCTTTCCCCACATGTCTTAAGACATGCTTTTGCCACCCATCTTCTTGCCAACGGGGCTGACCTCAGGGCGGTTCAGAAAATGCTCGGTCATGCCGATATCAGCACAACGCAAATATACACACATGTGCTTGAAGAACGTCTGAAATCACTGGTACAAAGCAAACACCCGCTTGTAAAATAACGGGTTTATTTATTTTTGTGATGTTTTTTTAGTCGCCTTTTTCCTTCCCAGAGGGTATAACGTCTTTTTTGCGAACAATAATAGTGAAGTCATATTATATGCAAACCTATTTGGATTTTGAAAAATCTATCGCCGAACTGGAAAGCCGCATTCGCGACATTAAAAGTTTGGAAAGTGGTGATGAAATTAACATTGCCGAAGAAGTAAGACGACTGGAAGCAAAGCTTGATGACCTATTAAGGTCCACATATGCTAAATTGTCATCATGGGAAAAAATTAAAGTAGCCCGTCATCCTGACCGCCCTCATTTATCAGATTATATTGAAAATCTTTTTACGGATTTTATGGAGCTGGCAGGAGATCGAAGCTATGCTGATGATCAGGCTATTATTGGTGGCATTGGCCGTTTTAAAGGCCAGTCAGTCATGGTTGTCGGTCATGAGAAAGGTAATGATACTCAGAGCCGGATCAAACATAATTTTGGTATGGCACGGCCTGAGGGGTTCCGCAAAGCCGTAAGGCTTTTTCATCTTGCGGATCAGTTTAAAATTCCCATTGTGACTTTTGTCGATACGGCAGGAGCCTACCCCGGCATAGGGGCTGAAGAACGCGGTCAGGCGGAAGCAATTGCCCGATCAACCGAAGCCTGTCTTCAAGTAAAAGTGCCCCTCATCAGCATCATTGTTGGCGAAGGTGGGTCCGGTGGTGCCGTTGCTCTAGCGGTTGGTAATAAAGTTTTGATGATGGAACATGCCGTATACAGCGTTATTTCCCCGGAAGGCTGCGCCTCCATATTATGGCGCACCAACGAAAAGGCAGAAGATGCTGCTAATGCTCTTAAAATTACAGCACAAGACCTTCTGAAGCTGGAAGTAATTGACGAGGTTATTCCAGAACCTATCGGTGGCGCCCATCGGGATCATGAAAAAACCATGAAAGCAGTGGGTAAGGCAATTGATAATGCCTTGATGGAGTTTTCGGCGATAGGCCCTGAAAAATTAAGAGAACTCAGAAACGAGAAATTCCTCAATATGGGTAATATTTCTCTTTAGGACAACTTTATGACATTAAAAAAGCGCCGTATTTTGTCGGCGCTTTTTTTGTGTTTTATTCAGAGAATTATTTATATCACACCATGGCAATGCTTGTATTTTTTACCACTCCCGCAAGGGCATGGATCATTCCGGCCAACTTTTGGCATAACTTGTCCATGGCAGTGTTTATATTTTTTACCGCTGCCACATGGGCATAGGGCATTGCGTGGTGTGTTTTTCCATTGTCCCGGATTGCCGTCTGCTGGGGGCAAAGTTTCCCCAGGATGACTTTCGAGCATACTGCCCCGGTCAGGCTCTGCCAGCTCCGGGACTTCCTCTTCCCTTCTGATCTCAACATGGGCCATCAGCATGGCAACATTATCACGCGTATTGGCCAACATTTTTTCAAACATTGAAAAAGCCTCTGTTTTATATTCATCCAGAGGATTTCTCTGTCCATAGGCTCTTAACTGAATTACCTGACGCAAATGGTCAAGATGCGCTAGATGTTCTTTCCAATGAGTGTCAATGGATTGAAGCAGTATTGTTCTTTCCAGATGACGCATGATATCGGGACCGATATCAACACTTCTTTTAGCCATTAACCGGTTGGCGGCATCAATTAACCGATCACCAAAAGTTTCACTGTCGATACCATCTTCACCCGCCCATTCAGCAAGACCAAAATCCTGTCCGAAAATCCGCTTTGTTTCAATGGAAAGTCCCTGAATGTCCCAATTTTCGGAATAGCTTCGCGCAGGCACGTGTACGGCCAGCAAATCATCAATCAGATGCTCACGCATATCAGCAATGGTTTCTTCAAGATTTTCTTCTGTCATGACTTCCCGGCGTTGCTCATAAATGGCTTTTCGCTGGTCATTCATCACATCGTCAAATTTAAGCAGGTTTTTACGGATATCATAATTTCGGGTTTCAACTTTTTCCTGCGATTTCTCAACCGCACGGTTTAGCCAAGGATGGGTGAGAGATTCGCCTTCTTCAAAGCCAAGCTTCTGCATCCAGCTGTCCATGCGCTCTCCCCCAAAGATGCGCATAAGATCATCTTCCATGCTGAGATAAAACTTTGAATAGCCAGGGTCCCCCTGACGACCTGACCGACCACGAAGCTGATTGTCTATTCTTCGGCTTTCATGACGTTCAGTTCCAAGAACAAAAAGGCCACCCAGTTCTTTAACAACCTTTTTCTCGGCCGCCACTTCCTCTTTAATTTTTTCAATATGCTTTTGACGTTCTGCCTCGTCTTCTTCCAGAACCTCACGCTCAATGCGCATATCAATATTACCACCGAGCTGAATATCTGTACCGCGACCAGCCATATTGGTGGCGATAGTTACGGCTCCTTCACGACCGGCCTGACTGACAATAAAGGCTTCCGCCTCATGAAATTTGGCATTCAGAACATTATGCGGAATTTTTCGTTTCTTGAGCATATCTGAAATATATTCGGATTTTTCAATGCTTACGGTACCAACAAGAATTGGTTGTCTCGTTTTGTGGCATTCTTCTATTCGGTTTACAATGGCCGCATATTTTTCATTGGCTGTGCGGTAAATTTCGTCATGGTCATCAATCCGTGCCACATCAACATTTGTCGGAATTTCGACAACGCCCAATCCATAAATATCTGCAAATTCAGCCTCTTCGGTTGCGGCGGTACCGGTCATACCGGCAAGCTTTTCATATAGCCGGAAGTAATTCTGGAAAGTAACCGAAGCAAGTGTCTGGTTCTCGGTGCGGATATCTACGCCTTCTTTTGCTTCAATTGCCTGATGAAGTCCTTCTGACAGGCGTCGGCCATCCATCATACGACCGGTAAATTCATCAATCAGGATAATTTCACCATTTTTGACGATATAGTCTTTTTCCGCCATAAACAATTTATGGGCTTTCAGCGCCTGATTGACATGGTGAACCACAGCCACATTGCCATAATCATATAAATTGTCGGTTTTAATAAGTCCTGCTTTTTTAAGGATATCTTCCAGATGTTCCATGCCTTCTTCGGTCAGGGAAATGGTGCGGCTTTTCTCATCAACGTCATAATCTTCCGGCAATAGATCCGGAATTATTTTATTGATGGAAATATAAAGTTCTGATTTGTCTTCGGTCGGGCCGGAAATAATCAATGGAGTCCGCGCCTCATCGATTAAAATACTGTCCACTTCGTCAACAATGGCAAAATAAGGCTCGCGCTGTGCCATGGCACTCGGGTGAAATTTCATATTGTCACGCAGATAATCAAACCCCAGCTCATTGTTGGTGGCGTATGTGACATCACAGGCATAAGCGGCTTTTCTGTTTTCATCAGCAATGTTCGGAACAATACTGCCGACAGACATACCCAGGAAACGGTAAATCTGGCCCATCCAATCGGAATCGCGGCTGGCAAGATAATCATTGACGGTTACAATATGAACACCACGGCCCGGTAGGGCATTTAGATAACCGGCGAGTGTGGATACAAGTGTTTTACCCTCACCCGTTTTCATTTCGGCGATTTTTCCTTCATGAAGCACAATTCCGCCGATCAGCTGTACATCATAATGGCGTTGGCCTAGAGTTCTTTTTGCTGCTTCCCGGACGACGGCAAACGCTTCGATAAGCAAATTGTCAAGCTTTTCACCATTCTCAAGGCGCTCACGAAATTCGATGGTTTTGGCTTTTAGTGCGTCGTCAGATAAGGCCGAAATTTCAGGCTCAAGAGCATTAATGGCATTGATGCGCGGCTCCAGGCTTTTTAAATATCGTTCATTTGATGTGCCAAATAATTTTTTGGCGATCTTGCCCATTCCCAGCATTATTTATTCCTAATCGGGGGCCTTAAGTAACCGCCCTCACTTTTTCAAATTTCAATGCCCGATCTATACTGGCCAAAATTCGAACATTTACACACATGTAGAGTAGCACAAATAAGAGTGCAAAGCCTCGCTGTCAATGATTGATGCCTATATAATTGATAATTTTCAGAGAAAATATGGACAATTCTTCTTTTTGAAGCTTATAAGGGGAAATATTTGAGAACAACCAAGATCCAATGTGATAAACAATAATGAAAAAATCTCCTCTGGCACCTGATACGAATGTTAAGCTACCTGAAATATCCGGAGTAATTCTGGGAACGGCGGCAACGCATATGAAATATAAAAATCGTGACGATCTTCTTCTTGTATTATTTCCGGAAGGAGCGACGGTTGCCGGAGTTCTTACCAAATCAAAATGCTCATCCGCGCCTGTTGATCAGTGTAAGGCAAACCTAAAATCGGGCAAAATGGCTAAAGCCCTTCTTGTCAATGCCGGAAATTCAAATGCTTTTACCGGTCAGGCTGGAATTGACGCTATGACTTCAAATATTGATCTTGTCTGCAAAATTGCCGGCTGTGGACCAGATGAAGTTTATGTGGCCTCTACCGGTGTCATCGGGGAGGTTCTTAAAGCAGGTCTCATAAATAAAAAACTGGAAGAAGGCATAAAAACGGAAAAGGATAATTGGCAACAGGCCGGCGATGCTATCCTGACCACGGACACATTCCCTAAATTATGCACAAAGCAGGCAATAATTGGCGAAAAACGGGTTACTATTAACGGCTTTGCCAAAGGATCCGGCATGATCGCGCCGGATATGGCAACAATGCTTGGGTTTATATTTACCGATGCGGCCCTTGATCAGTCTGTTCTGCAAGCGCTTTTGTCTTCCGAGAATGAAAAATCATTTAACAGCATAACCGTGGACAGTGATATGTCCACATCCGACACGGTTCTTGCCTTTGCAACAGGAAAAAAGGATAAAATTAGCGATGTAAATGATCCAATCCTGGGCGACTTTAAAGAAAAATTGTCTGAACTGATGCTTGATCTGTCACATCAGATTGTCAGGGACGGCGAAGGGGCCACCAAATTTATTACAATTAAAGTAACCGGGGCGGAAAATGATGGATCTGCAAAGAAAATTGCCATGAGCATTGCAAATTCACCGCTGGTAAAAACAGCCATTGCCGGCGAAGACGCCAATTGGGGACGTATCGTTATGGCCGTTGGCAAAGCAGGAGAGAGGGCTAACCGGGATGCTCTGATGATCACAATTGGTGATCAGAAAGTGACGGACCGGGGTATGCGGGTCGAAGGGTATGATGAAGACCTTTGTACAAAACATTTTCAGGGAAGCGAGATTGATATTAGTGTTGATGTTGGTGTCGGTGAAGGCGAGGCAACTGTTTGGACTTGTGATCTGACACATGATTATATCAGCATAAATGCTGATTATCGCAGCTAATCTGCGCGCATAAGCCAATCAATAAGGAAAAAATATGAGTGTAAGCGAATTTTGTCCAGACCCGCCAGGAGGAAGACCTGAAGGGCCGGTGAAGGTTATTACTGTTTCTGCAGTTGTTATGGTTGATATTGATGGCAGAATTCTTATTACACAAAGACCTGAGGGCAAAAGTATGGCAGGTCTTTGGGAATTCCCCGGCGGTAAGCTCGAAGCCGGGGAAACGCCGGAAAGAGCCCTGATCCGTGAACTAAAAGAAGAATTGAATATTGATACGGCCGAATCCTGTCTTGCGGCTTTTACATTTGCCTCGCACAGTTATGAAGACTTTCATCTTCTGATGCCGGTCTTTTTGTGCCGGAAATGGGACGGTGTACCTCATCCGCGCGAAGGACAGCAGCTTAAATGGGTAAAAATAAATGAACTGAAAAATTATCCCATGCCGCCGGCAGATGAACCGCTTATCGCTATGATCCGTGATTTTTTATAGTTTTTTAGATGGTGCTGCCAATGCATCCTTCAGCGACATTTTTGCGGATCCAGGTTTAAGCGGTTTTTGCTGACTTTCATGGGGGGCCCATCCCTGCAAATAAACGATGTCAAAAGTGGCAGGAATTCTGCCATCCTTATTGGCATAATTCTGGTGATAAATTTTCGCCACTTTAGCCATTACCCTTGGGGATGTTAGCCCCTTATACTGCTTTAACAGGGCATTATTCTCGCCCATCGCTTTAAGCTCTTTCATCAGGCTAAAGGCATCTGAATATGTCACATAAATTCTTTCCATGCTGACAACCGGAAGGGCAAAGCCTGCTCTTTGCAATAATGATCCCGCATCACGAACATCAATAAACGGTGAAATATGGGGGCTTGTACCACCGCGCAGTTCAATATCCGCTTTTAGCATTGCTTGACGCAATTCGGTTAGTGTTTCACCGCCAAAGATCGCGCCAAGGAACAACCCATCCGGTTTTAGGGATCTTAAGATCTGGATCAAGGTTCCCGGTAAATCATTGACCCAATGTAGGTTAAGACAACTTAAAACCAGCTCAAGGCATTGATTTTTATAGGGTAAATATTCTTCATCGGCCTGTATTGTTAATTCAGCCCCATCTTTTAGCATGTTCAATGATATGTCCTGTTGGATAACCAAGGCCTGTTTAAATCTTTGGGTCAGACAACTTTCGTCCACATTCATTGTCAAAATGATATCGAAGGATTTTTTTATATCATCAAGATTATCAATCAGTCTGTGACTGATTTCTTTTTTTAAGAAATCATGTTTGGCAAAAGTTGGGCTAATTTTATCACGCCGCAACTTTATTAGGGACCGGTTAAAGAGGTCACTTTCATTTGAAGCTTTAAATTTGAACTTTTTCTGTGTCATAATGTCTATATGGCATTTTTGAACACAGACGAAAAGCAGCAAATGTACATCCGGGGGAATAAGAAAATTTTTACGACATTTAATAAGCTTGCCCATATGGCACTCGACATAATTTTGCCGCCCAAATGTCTAAGCTGTTCGGCCCGCGTTGACAGTGCGCAGAATATTTGCCCCGATTGCTGGAAAAAACTTCATTTTCTTTCCGGCCCCAAATGCAATTGTTGCGGCTATCCTTTTGAAATTGAGCTGGCCAATGACTTTCGTGATTTAGGTGAAAATTTATGTGCAGCCTGCCAGAAAAAGGAACGGTCATTTGATCGGGCGATTTCTGCCCTTAGATATGATGATGACAGCCGTAAAATGGTGATTGGCTTTAAACATCATGATAAGCCGGAATATGCGGGTTATTTTACCAAATTGTTGTTACAGGCAGGGAAAGACCTCTTTGAGAATACTGACCTTATCATGCCGGTCCCTCTCCATAAACATAGACAATTTTCAAGACGTTATAACCAATCAGCACTGTTATCCCGCAGTCTGGCTAAAGCGCTTTCCCTTAACCATGAACCGGATATCCTTGTCCGTATTAAAAACACCCCTCCCCAGCAGGGGAATATAAAGAAGCGGGCCAAAAATGTAACCGGCGCCTTTAAAGTTGTGCCGGAAAGAAAAAAAGATATTAAAAACAAAAATATACTTCTGATAGATGATGTTTATACAACGGGCGCAACGACGGAGAATTGCGCAAAAGCGCTTAAAAAGGCTGGGGCACAAAAAGTATTTGTACTGACAGTTTATCGGGTTGTATCCCCGTATGACCCTAAATAATGAAATTGACCATTGAAAAATACAGCCAAATCAATATATATCAGGGAAATTGAAACTGAAGGTGAAAATGAATATGGCTGAAGTCGTTATATATACCCGTCCGGGCTGCGGATACTGTACTCTGGCAAAGCAATTGCTGAACGCCAAAGGCAGCCAGTTTACCGAATATAATATTTGGTCCAAAGACGAATATAAACAGGAAATGTTAAGTCGTTCCGGTGGCGCAACGACTGTGCCTCAGGTTTTTATTAATGGTGATCATATTGGTGGAAGTGACGATCTTTATGCCCTGGACCGTGCCGGGCACCTTGACGCCCTATTGGCCCAAAATCCGTCCTGATGGAACGGAGACGGAAATTATGTTAGTCTGAAGCATGACTTCCTTAAATACACATTTTAAAGTTGGCCTTGTTCAAATGACATCTGACGATGTTATTGAAGAAAATATTGCTGTTGCAGATAAATTTATTCGTCAGGCGGTGGCAAAAGGGGCAGAATTTGTGCTCACCCCGGAAATGACAACGCTCCTTGACTTTGGCACAAAACAGGTCATGGAGAAAATATCCCCAGAGGAAGAAGATACCTCATGGCGTCACTTTGCTGCTTTGGCAAAAGAGCTCGGTATTTGGCTGCTGATTGGGTCTATTGCCATTAGAAATGGTGATAAAGCTGCGAACAGAAGTTTTCTTTTTTCGCCTGCCGGAGAAAAAATAGCCACTTATGATAAAATCCATATGTTTGATGTCGATCTTCCAGGGGAAAAAGCCTACCGCGAATCAAACTCGTATCAGGCGGGGGATGTTGCCATACTTGCCACCCTGCCCTGGGGAAAAGTTGGCTTATCCATTTGTTATGATCTTCGTTTTCCATATCTTTACAGGGCTCTTGCCAAGGCGGGGGCCACGATGCTGACAGTCCCGTCTGCTTTTACTTATCAGACAGGAAAAGCGCACTGGCATACTCTCCTTAAAGCGCGGGCAATAGAAAATGGCGCATTCGTCTTTGCACCTGCACAGGTCGGAAACCATCGAAACGGAAGGCATACATTTGGCCACTCCCTGATCATTGATCCCTGGGGTAATATTCTCGCTGATGGCGGGGATAAGCCAGGGGTGATTATTGCAGAAATTGACATGGCAAAAGTCGCCGAGGCAAGAAATAAAATTGCGGCTTTGACCCACGATAAAAATATTGCTATACAGGAAGTAAGGTAGATAGTTGTCTTAAACTACGAAGTTGTCCTTATGGTTAATGCTCTCGTTAAGCGGTTGAAAATATTATGATTTTATTTGATATTAAATGTTGTGACGGCCATGTTTTTGAAGCTTGGTTTCAAAATAGCGAAGCCTATCAGACGCAGGTTGACAGCGGCCTGGTTGAATGCCCTCTCTGCGGAAGTACAAAAATATCAAAATCATTGATGGCCCCCAATATTTCAGCGGGCAGTGAAAAACATAATGACAGAGGTCACTATTCAACAGATCAGGATGATCACAGAGTGATGGTCAGCGCCCATTCCGATCCGACAAACCAAGTCAGTTCGGAAGATGTGAAGCGTGCGCTTGAGCATATGCATAATACAATGGCCAAGTTTCGCCGCCAGATTGAAAAGTCGTGCGAATATGTTGGCAGCAACTTTGCCGAAGAAGCCCGCAAAATTCACTATGGTGAAGGTGAAAAGAGAGGCATTTATGGCGAGACAACTATTCGTGAAACCGAAGAGCTGATTGAAGAGGGCATCGATATCCTGCCTGTTCCGGGATCCGGCAAACTCGACAGCTAATTTCCATGCATAAGGAAGAAATTAAAAAAAGCCACCTGCTCGGGGTTATCCTGGCAGGGGGACAGTCACGCCGTATGGGTGGTGATGACAAGTTCCTTTTGACTTTGGGAAAAAGAAGAATAATTGATCATATTGTTGATCGATTGGAGTCGCAGGTTGATAGGATAATTCTAAACTCCAATCTGGCTGAATTGGATATTACAATAGACGTTGTGCCGGATATCCCGGATTTTGGCCTCCATGCGGGCCCTATGATTGGACTTTATACAGCTTTAAATTATGCAAAGCGCCATTCTTATCAGAAAATAGTCACCGTTTCTGCTGATACCCCCTTTATCCCGGACAACTTTGTTGAAATGCTTTTGCATCATTCTTCGGCTTCTGTGGTGGTTGCTAAATCAAACGGCCATCTTCATCCGACCCATGCACTTTGGGATGTCTCATTACTCGATGATCTGGAAAAAGCATTGAAAAAAGGCGAACGAAAAATGATGTCCTGGCTCAAAACTCAAAAAGCGGTGGAACTGGAATGGTCAGATAACCCTGACCCTTTTTTTAATATCAATACGCCTGAAAATTTGATCGAAGCAGAAAAGTTGGCTGGCCGGTTCAAGCGATTATAATAATTTTCATTATAATATGCGATTTTCACTATCGGTAACGACATTTAAACCCTGCTTGCGGGCAAAGGCAATTATTGAAATGCCTGCCTGATCCGCAAGATCAACAGCCAGGCCAGTGGTGGCCGATACTGCCGCAATGATCGGAATTCCGGCAATCGCGCATTTCTGAACCATTTCGAAACTGCACCGGCTTGTAATCAGTGCAAAGCCGCTGCCCGGGTCAATTTCCTCCTGCATCAGATGACCGATCAGTTTATCAAGAGCATTATGACGTCCGACATCCTCACGTACGGCAATAATTTTCCCTGATTTGTCAGCAAAAGCCGCTGCATGCAGCGCTCCCGTTTCTTTATTCAAATGTTGATGGGCTTTTATTTCCTGCATTGCTTTGTGAATCAGTTCCGCCTTCACCTTTAAATCCGAGCCAACTTTTTCCAATGGCTTAAAAGCCTGATCCAGTTTTTCAACACCGCAAAGTCCGCACCCTGTTCGGCCCGAAAGGGTACGGTTATATTTTTCAAGTTTGTGAAATGAACGGGCATTAATCTCGATGGCCGCAACTTTCCCTTTTGGGGCTTCTTTAATCTGGGCGTAAATTATATCTTTTTTTCCAGACACAATGCCCTCAGTTAAGCTAAATCCATAGGAAAAATCAATCAGATCTGTGGGGGATGCCATCATGACGGCAAAAGTCACACAGTTATATTCAAGTACGACCGGGACTTCATTGGTAATCTGGCGAATTTCGGTTTTTTCACCTTCCGGGCTCCAGATTCGCATGGTCTGATTTTCGGGACGCTTATCCATTGTTTGATTTTACAGCGAGAGCGACATAATTAACCGAATAATCATGCCGATCAAGCATCCATGTAGCGTTAAGCGGATTAAACACCATGCCATTTATTGTGGTAATGCTAAAGCCGCACTTTGAAGCATGGTCACATAATTCGGAAGGTTTTAAAAATTTATGCCAGTCATGGGTACCTTTCGGCAGCCAGCGCAAAATATATTCTGCACCGACAATGGCCATGGCCCATGATTTAACGGTTCTGTTCAGGGTGGATAAGGTCATACATCCATTATCCTTAAGGAGCTGATGACAGGCCTCAAGGAATGATTTGATATCGGCCACGTGTTCAATCACTTCCATATTAAGGATAACATCAAATTTTTCCCCCTGCTCCGCCAGCTCTTCTGCGGTAATATGTCTGTAATCAATGTTAAGGTTCATCTGTTCCGCATGAAGCTTGGCAGTTTTGATGTTTTTTTCGGCGGCATCCGCGCCGACCATAGTCGCCCCAAGTCGGGCCATGGGTTCACAAAGCAGTCCACCACCGCAACCGATGTCAAGAATACGCAAACCCTTGAGAGGAATTTCAGACAGAGAATCGCGCCCAAAATGTTCACAAATCTGATCCCGGATAAATTCGATTCGCGTCGGGTTTAACTGGTGCAGAGGCTTGAATGGGCCTTTCGGATCCCACCAGGTCGCTGCCATTGATGAAAAATGTGCAATTTCATCCGGGTTAACGGATTTGGCCTGAGCAGTGGTATTTTCAGCATTCATGGCAATCTCAAAACAAAAAAAGGCAATTATTATCTAATATATACAAGTCGGCACTTGCTTCAAGCACCGATAAAGATATATGTATTGCGCGAAACAAATAAAATAGAAACAAAAAATTGCTCATATTTAAATATGCGAAGCTGAGTAGAAGTCTGTTATGGCACGAATAGTGATGAAATTTGGCGGGACCTCTGTTGCCGATATTGATCGGATCAGAAATGTAGCCCAACGTGTAAAAAAAGAAGTGGACCTTGGAAATCAGGTTTCGGTCTTTGTTTCTGCTATGGCAGGGACAACTGATAAGCTCATCGGCTGGGTAGAAGAAATTTCCCCACTGCATGACGCCCGTGAATATGATACGGTTGTTTCAGCGGGAGAACAGATTACAGCCGGCCTGTTGGCATTGGCTTTACAGAATATTGGCATTCCTGCCCGTTCCTGGCTGGGCTGGCAAATTCCGTTTCGGACAAATCAGGTCCATAGTGCCGCCCGCGTTGAGGAAATCGGCACGGATGCCATTAACGAGCGCATGAATGAAGGTATTGTTTGCGTAATTGCTGGATTTCAGGGAATTTCTGATGATAACAGAATAACCACACTCGGCCGCGGTGGTTCTGATACGTCGGCAGTGGCGTTGGCGGCGGCAATCGGTGCTGACCGATGTGATATTTATACAGATGTGGAAGGGGTTTATACAACAGACCCCAGAATTGTTCCAAAGGCCCGTAAACTGGATAAAATTACCTATGAAGAGATGCTGGAAATGGCCTCTTTAGGAGCGAAAGTGCTGCAAACACGTTCAGTTGCTATGGCAATGAACCACAAAGTTCGTGTACAGGTGCTTTCAAGTTTTACTGATAAACCGGGAACCATGGTTGTTGATGAGGATGAAATTGTGGAAAAACAAGTTGTAAGTGGTATAGCATATGCCAAAAATGAAGCCCAGGTCACCCTGGTCGGTGTAAAAAACAAGCCGGGTATTGCCAGCAATATTTTCACGCTTCTTGCAGACGGAAATATTAACGTCGATATGATCATCCAGAATGAAACCGAAGACGGTAAAAAGACCGATCTGACTTTTACTGTGACACAATCTGACCTTGAAAAAGCGGAAGAAATGTTAAACAGGGCTGATAATATTGAATTTGATAATCTGATTACGGATGTGAATGTTGCCAAAATATCTGTTATAGGGGTAGGTATGCGTTCGCATGCCGGTGTGGCCGCAACCATGTTTAAGGCTCTTGCCGATAAAGGGATCAATATTCAGGTGATTTCGACTTCAGAAATTAAAATCAGCGTTCTGATCGAAGCGGAATATACGGAACTGGCTGTTCGGGCTCTTCATACTGCTTATGGTCTGGACGGCGAATAAAATAATAATACAAAATATAGTTTGGGTGAGAATATGACCACAGCAGGCCGTAAGAAACTGGATCAATTATGGAAAAAAGGAACGGATTTTCTGGGAACGGATTATGCGATTCTTGGTGGTGCCATGAGCTGGCTTTCAGAAAGCAATCTGGTGAGCGCCCTTTCCAATGCTGGTGGATTTGGCGTAATTGCCTGTGGTAGTATGACACCCGATCTGTTGTCAAAAGTTATTGAAGAGACCCAGGCAAAGACGAAAAAACCATTTGGGGTAAATCTGATCACAATGCATCCAGATATTGATGCATTAATTGATGTGACTTTGGCCCGGAATGTAAAATTTATTGTTCTTGCAGGGGGTATCCCGTCAGGCGATTCCATAAAAAGAATCAAAGAGGGTGGTGCAAAAGTTATCTGTTTCTCGCCGGCTCTTATTCTGGCAAAAAAACTTATCAGAAGCGGTGTTGATGCCCTGATTGTCGAAGGGTCGGAAGCTGGCGGCCATATCGGACCAGTATCAACGTCTGTCTTGGCGCAGGAAATTCTGCCTTATATTACGGAAGTTCCGGTATTTGTTGCGGGCGGAATTGGACGAGGTGAAGTCATGGCGTCCTATTTGCAGATGGGGGCTGCTGGCTGTCAATTGGGAACAATGTTTGTATGTGCTGAAGAAAGCATTGCCCATGACAATTTCAAAAAAATGTTTATCCGCGCAAACGCACGTGATGCGGTAACATCAGTACAGATTGATAAACGCTTTCCGGTTATTCCTGTTCGGGCGCTTAAAAATGAGGCATCTGAAGAATTTATGGATGTACAGCGGGAAGTCATTAATAAATATCAGGCGGGAGAGCTGGAAATGGAAGCGGCCCAGCTTGAAATTGAGCATTACTGGGCCGGCGCACTGCGCCGTGCAGTAATAGACGGGGATGTTGACAGGGGATCGGTTATGGCGGGACAAAGCGTTGGAATGGTAAAAAAGATCCAGCCCGTTTCCGAAATTATTGCGAATCTGATAGAACAGGCCGAAAATCAACTGGCTTAGTAGACTTAAGCCAACCAGGGAGGGTAAATTGACCCCCATAAATAACGCACCTCGTCGCATGATGAGGCAGTTACACGAAATTATGGCGAGTGAGGACGATGCTGAAGTCCGGCTCAATAAAGTGGTGCACCTTGTTGCCAGCAACATGGTTGCCGAGGTTTGCTCCGCTTATTTTATCCGCGGTGATATGCTTGAGCTGTTTGCAACAGAAGGTCTTAAATCAGAAGCCGTACATAACACGCGTTTGAGAGTAGGTGAAGGGTTGGTTGGACTTGTTGCCTCTACGCGATCCTCCCTTAATCTCAGCAATGCACAGGATCACCCGAAATTTGTCTATCGCCCGGAAACCGGGGAAGAAATATATAAATCCATGATGGCTGTTCCAATTCTTCGAAGCGGAAAATCGGTTGGTGTTCTGGCTGTACAAAATCAGGCTAGCCGCCACTATTCAGAAGAAGAAGAAGAAGCTCTGCAAACCGTCGCAATGGTTCTTGCCGAGCTGGTTGTCAGCGGAGACCTCATCACATCACATGACCAGAATGACGGCAATGGGGACCGAGCCAGCACCACCCGGTTTAAAGGAATGGTGTTTGCAGAAGGGTTGGCAGAAGGCGTAGTTGTGATGCATGAGCCAAGGGTCGAAATCACCCAGCATCTCTCTGAAGATTATGAAGGCCAGTTGAAACGACTTGATAAAGGGTTTGAAAATCTGTTGGTCCAAATTGATGACATTATGTCGGCAGAGGATATTCTTCATCATGGGGAACATAGGGAAATTCTTGATGTCTATAAATTATTTGCCAGAGATAAGGGATGGCGGCAAAAGATTGAAGACGCCATCGAAAGCGGGCTGACAGCGGAAGCGGCCGTTGAGAAAATTCAGGTCGAAAACCGCACTAAAATGATGAAGACCGAAGATCCTTATCTTAGGGAAAGACTGAGTGATCTGGATGATCTTGCCAACAGGCTCATTCGTCACCTTATGGGTAAGGCGGGTACAGCCGCTTCAAAAGGGCTCCCGGAAAATGCCGTTGTTGTTGCCCGCAATATGGGGCCGGCGGAACTTCTGGATTATGACCGTGATAAGCTGAAAGCCGTGATTTTACAGGAAGGAACTCCTACCTCTCACGTGGCAATTGTTGCCCGGGCTCTCGGTATTCCCATGCTTGGTCAGATTGAAGAAAATCTGCTCGAAATTGATGAGGGTGTTCAGATTATCGTTCATGGACTTGACGGCGAAATATTTATATCCCCTCCTCCGGATATTCTTGAAAGTTATCGGGATGCCATCGGCGCAAGGGCGAAGTTGCTTGCCCGTTACGATGATATGCGGGATATGCCAACCGTGACCAAGGACGGCGTTGAAATTGAGCTGGTCATTAATGGCGGTCTGGCAATGGATATTGAAGGGATGCACAGGACGGGTGCCCGGGGTGTTGGTCTGTTCCGTACAGAATTTCAGTTCATGATCAGTAAAACCTTGCCGAGAATTGGCCCGCAGGCAGAATTTTATAAATCAATAATTGAAGCAGCAGACGGTAAACCTGTTACGTTTCGTACACTGGACATTGGCGGGGATAAAGAAGTTTCATTTTTGAAGCGGGATGATGAAGAGAACCCGGCTCTTGGATGGCGCGCAATCAGAATAGCACTCGACCGCCCTGCACTCTTAAGATATCAGCTGAGGGCTTTGATCACAGCGGCGGCCGGAACGACCTTAAATGTAATGTTTCCGATGATTACCAATGTTGATGAATTCAAGCTTGCCAAATCAATTCTTGAGAAAGAGCTTGGACGGCACAAATTAAATAAAAGGGCCATGCCTGAAAAAATAAATGTGGGGACCATGCTGGAAGTTCCCAGCCTGGTTTGGCAGCTGGACAGTTTGCTGCCCCTTGTTGATTTTATTTCCATTGGCAGCAATGATCTTATGCAATTCTTTTATGCCTGTGACCGGGACAATCCTAAACTCAGCAATCGTTATGACCCATTGTCACCGCCATCACTGCATATGCTTAAATATATAGTTAAGAAATGTAATGAAGCTAAAATACCCCTTACGCTCTGCGGGGAAATTGGCGGTAAATCGGTAAGTGCCCTTGCACTTATTGCAATTGGCTTCAGGAGACTATCCATCGCACCAGCAGCCATCGGCCCTGTGAAAATGATGCTTAGGAGCCTTAATCTTGCTGAAATTGAGCAATATACAAATGAATTGCTGAGTCGTTCTACAAGTAGCATTCGAAGGGAACTGGAAGCCTATGCCAGAGACCATGATATAAAAATTTAGTGATTCGACGCCAAATTCCCCTATAATTACCGTTAGTTGCAGTTTTTTGTTGACTCATTGCATTAATTTAAGGTTGACTTTGAATAACTTAGGGAAAAATGCGATTTAGTTTGTATTTAGGTTTTTTTTAAAAACGTTTTTCTTTTAACGAAATCATAATCTTATTGAAGATATAATGGTGCGTGGGAAAATTACGTTAACCATACTGTTAAGTGAAAAGGGGCATTTAACAAGAAATATAGAAACGAACTGACACGGCTTGCCGGACTAAGTTTAGTAGAACAAATAAAATAGAAATAAAAGAACGTGGGCGTCTTTAAAAAAACTGGGAACAGAAAAGTGAACTCAATTTGTACAGAAATTAAATCTGATCTTGCACTGGAAAGTGTTGGAACAATTTTAAAACATGCACGGCAAAATCATAAGATTAGAGACTTAAATATTATTGCCCAAGATTTATGCATAAAACCATACCTGCTGGAAGCAATTGAGCAGGATAATTTTGACTCCTTCCCCTCCGCCTGCTACGCAACAGGTTTTTTAAAGAATTATTCGAGTTATCTTGGTCTTGACACGAAAGAGGTTGTTGCTCGTTATGAAGCGGAATATGCGGGTTCTAAGGAATGTGTGGTTTTGACATTTCCTGAGGCAGAAAGGCATAAAGTATTTCCCGTTAAGGGTATTGCGAGCATTGCGGCGGTATGTATCGTTCTATTGGTTGGTGTCATTGTAAATATTGACAGCAATAATGCAGCCGCAGAAAACACTGTTGAAAAGGTCAACTCTATAATACCGGCTAAAATTCAGTCTGATGCTGTTAGTATTTCTGATAAAAAAGGTATAGAAAATAAAACCGTTAGCACGGCTAAGCCTGTTAGTGCTCCTGCAAATGCCAATGAGGTACGCTTAAAAGCAAATCAGGATGTCTGGGTCAGATTGTCAGATAAAGACGGAACAGTGCTTATTGAAAAAATTCTTCCAAGAGGAGAAGATTTAATTGCTTCACAACAGCAGGGATTAAGCCTGATGACCAACAATGCTGCGGGTCTTTCAGTTTATGTTGACGGTGAGGCAAAAAAGGCTCTCGGCAACGAAGGTGAAATCATCGAGAATATTGCGCTTGAGCAGGAAAAACTGCTTGAGCTTTCAATGCTGCGTTAAAAATTCTAAACAAACTGATTTTCAAATGTGTTACTCCTTGTTATTAAGGGGGTGCTGTTCTGTGTCGATTCTTACAATAGACGCATGAAATAAAATTTTTACAGGGTTTCTATAATGAGCATTCGCCCATATCGCGATATAATCCGTCGCAAATGTCGCCAGATTATGGTTGGTAATATTCCTGTTGGTGGTGATGCACCAATTAGTGTCCAGTCAATGACCAATACATTGACAACTGATGTTAAAGCAACCATTGAACAAATTCAGGATCTTGAAAATGCGGGTGCTGATATTGTTCGCGTTTCCTGCCCGGATGAAGCATCAACAAAGGCGTTGAAAGAAATTATAAAAAATGTATCTGTGCCCATCATTGCCGATATTCATTTTCATTTCAGACGGGGTATTGAAGCAGCTGAAGCCGGTGCCGCCTGTTTAAGAATTAATCCCGGAAATATTGGAAATTCAGACCGGGTAAGAGAGGTTGTTGCCGCCGCGCGGGATCATGGCTGTTCGATGCGAATAGGTGTTAATGCAGGATCACTTGAAAAGCATCTTCTGGAAAAATACGGTGAACCATGTCCTGATGCCATGGTTGAAAGTGCGCTTGAACATGCCCGAATCCTGGAAGATAATAATTTCCATGAATTTAAAATCAGTGTTAAGGCATCAGATGTCTTTTTGGCTGTTGCCGCCTATCAGGGGCTGGCGGATGCCTGTGATTATCCGCTTCATGTCGGCATAACGGAAGCAGGCGGTCTGCGGGCCGGTACTGTAAAGTCGTCTATTGGCATGGGTATGCTGCTTTGGTCCGGGATCGGTGATACAATCCGTGTATCTCTGTCTGCCGATCCTGTTGAAGAAATTAAAGTCGGTTTTGATATTCTAAAAAGTCTTGATCTTCGCCACCGTGGGGTAAGGATTATTTCCTGTCCATCCTGTGCACGTCAGGCATACCCTGTTATTAAGACAGTCGAAGAGCTTGAAAAAAGGCTTGGGCATATTTCAACACCGCTTTCGCTCAGCATTATCGGATGCGTGGTCAACGGACCGGGCGAAGCACGGGAAACTGATATCGGCCTTACTGGCGGCGGAAATGGCAATCACATGGTTTATTTAAACGGGGTCACAGATCATAAGATTGACGATGATGGTTTAATTGATCATATTGTTGAGCTGGTAGAGGCAAAAGCTGCCGAACTGGAAAAAGAAAATAGCCAACAGAAACTTTAGCGATTTTTTGGGAGAAATAAAGTGGCGCGGCTTCAACCGGTACGCGGAACTCACGATGTCTTAGGCGATAAAGCCATTCGGTTTCGTACAATTTATGAAAAATTCAAATCGGTGGCGGAACGCTACAGCCATCAGGAAATAGACACGCCGATTTTTGAGTTCACGGAAACATTTAAAAGAACTTTGGGGGACACTTCTGACGTCGTAACCAAAGAGATGTATACATTTGAGGATCGCGGCGGAGAACAGATAACGTTGCGCCCTGAATATACGGCCGGGATTGCACGCGCCTTTATGTCCAATGGTCTCCAACAATCAGCTCCCTGCAAATTGTATAGTTTTGGACCGATCTTTCGTTATGAACGGCCACAAAAAGGACGTATGCGCCAGTTTCATCAGATGGATGTCGAGATACTTGGTGTGCCGGAAACACAGGCAGATATTGAGGTAATAGCGCTTGGATCTGACCTTTTGGATGAACTAGGCATTGGAAAGCATATTACACTCGAACTTAACAGTCTGGGGGATCCTGAAAGTCGCGCTGATTATCGTGACGCGCTCGTAAAATATTTTACAGGCTTTAAATCTCAATTAAGCGAAGATAGTCTTCAACGTCTGGATAAAAATCCTTTACGCATTCTCGACAGCAAGGATGAGGGTGATCGTGCACTCATTGAAAATGCCCCGCGGATTTTTGAATTTTATAATGACGCCACCAGAAAATTTTTTGATGAAGTAAAAAGCGGCCTCGAGGCGCTGTCTATCAATTATGTTATTAATGATCGGCTGGTACGTGGTCTTGACTATTATTGTCATACCGCATTTGAATTTACCACGGATCAGCTTGGTGCCCAGGGCACAGTTATGGCTGGGGGGCGTTATGATGGATTAATGGAAATGATGGGCGGTCCACCAACTGCCGGTATAGGCTGGGCCGCTGGCATGGAAAGAATTGCTGAGCTAATTTCAGAAGATTTGCTGATAAATCCGAGCCGCCCGGTTGTTGTTACTCCTGTCGGCGATTCTGCGCAAGTGGTTGCAATGAAAATTGCCCATGATCTCCGTTTGGCTGGTATCGTTGTCGATATGGCCTATCGGGGTAATGTTGCCAAACGTATGAAGCGGGCCAATAAACAAAATGCAACATTTGCCATATTAATTGGCGATGATGAAATCGCCCGTTCAGTGGTTATGGTTAAAAATCTGGATTTGGGGTCCCAGGAAGAGGTTTCCTTCTCGAACCTATGCCAATATATCAGGGAAGCTCAAAAATGATTCCACGCGAAAGACTTGATCAGTTTGTTACCCGCCATGAGGAGCTTGAACACCTTATGTCGGGAGGGGAAGCGCTCAGCTCTGATGAATTTGTGAAAATTTCAAAGGAATATAGCGACCTGACACCGGTTGTTAAAAAAACCAAGGACTATTTAAGTGCCATATCTGAAATGCAGGACCTTAGAGAGATGATTGCTTCTCAGGAAACCGATAAAGAAATGCGCGATTTGGCTGAAATAGAGCTGCAGGAATTAAAGGACAAACTTCCGGAGCTGGAACATCAGGTTCAGCTGATGCTTCTTCCCAAGGATGTTGATGACGATAAAAATGCGATCCTTGAAATACGTGCAGGAACTGGTGGTGACGAAGCGGCGTTATTTGCCGGAGATCTTTTTAGAATGTACCAGAAATATGCTGTTCTTCAGGGCTGGCGCTTTGAAATAATGAGCACATCACCAAGTGATGCCGGCGGTTTTAAAGAGGCAATTGCCTCTGTCAGTGGCCCCGGTGTGTTTGCCAAACTTAAATATGAAGCTGGCGGTCACCGTGTTCAAAGGGTGCCGGAGACGGAAACCCAGGGCCGCATCCATACTTCGGCGGCAACCGTTGCTGTTATGCCGGAAGTGGAAGAAATTGATATTAAGATAGAAGATAAAGATCTTCGGATTGATATATTTCGCGCAAGCGGTCCCGGCGGACAATCGGTGAATACAACCGACAGCGCCGTTCGCATTGTTCATATTCCAACGGGCATTACTGTTCAGCAGCAGGATGAGAAATCCCAGCATAAAAACAGACAAAAAGCCATGAAGGTCTTGATGTCCCGTGTTTATGCTGCTGAAAAGGAAGCGCGCGATGCGGAACGGTCGGCGGACCGAAAAGACCAGATCGGATCAGGCGATCGGTCTGCGCGCATTCGTACCTATAATTTTCCGCAGGGACGTATGACCGATCATCGCATTAACCTTACTCTTTATAAACTTGACCAGATACTTGCCGGTGAAGGGCTTGATGAAGTCATCACTGCCCTGATTACAGAGGATCAGGCCGCCCAGCTTGCGGCACTGGAAAATTAGGTGAAAACCCTACTGGCTTTAAAAAAAGAGGTTATTGAAAAGCTCGCCGGTCACTTTATTGAAGATCCGGCTTTCGAAGCAAAATTGTTGATCACTTATATTCTGAATATAAATGCTCTTGACTATGCGCTTGAAAATAATTGTCCCATCAAAGACAGTGACTATGCGGATTTAATGAATCTCGTTAAGCGCCGAATGGCACGAGAGCCATTGTCCCAGATTTTTGGTGAAAAGGAATTCTGGAGCCGGACTTTTAAGGTTACAAGAGACACACTTACCCCCCGCCCGGATAGCGAAACGCTTATAGAAGCGGCATTGAATAAACTCGAAGATAAAAATAAAAAATACCGAATTCTTGATCTGGGTACAGGAACAGGCTGTCTTCTGCTTACCCTGCTTGACGAACTGCCCAATGCAACCGGGCTTGGTATCGATATTTCTGAAAAAGCGCTCACAGTGGCAAGAGAAAATGCCATCAATTTAAATCTTTCTCAAAGATCAGAATTTCTCATTAGCAACTGGACTGATAATATCGAAAAATCGGAAAAATTTGACCTTATCATTTCAAACCCGCCCTATATTGGCCTGGATGAAAAAGAAACCCTTCCTCCCGAAGTTGTTGATTATGAACCGGAAGAGGCTCTTTTTTCAGGGAAAGACGGCCTTGATGATTATAAAAAACTTTCAGGGCAGATAGCATCATATTTATCAGTAGGCGGATTTATTTTAATGGAAATTGGGTATCGGCAATCAACCGCCGTTAAGGAAATATTCACTTCTAAAGGCTTTAATCAAATAACAAAATATAAAGACCTGGCAGATAGAGACAGGTGCCTGATGATCGAATTTTGAGAATTGATGATAAAATTTTTAAAAAGTCCCTTGGCATTTAAGATTTAGCAGGGTAAAGTCAGCTTACGCAGAAAAATAGGCGTGGATGCTGAATGAAAATATTCAGTTATAATTCCAAAATTCTTAAATATAACCGTGCTTGAGGCAGATCGATTCCCCGGGGTCATCTGTCAGTAGATAGCCTAATAATGTAATAAGATATTTAATGACCTCAAATCAAAAAGCCCGGCAAAATAACCGATCGGGAAGACATAGTAATAAACAGAAAAATCGTGGTAGAAATCAAAATGGTCGCGGTGGCTCTTCGAAAAAACAGTCGCAACAGCCGCTAACCACATCCAGACAGGTGGACAGCCATGGTCCGGCCGGTAAAATTCGCGGAAATGTGAAGCAGCTTTATGACAAATATAAAGAGCTGGCCCATGAAAATAAAACCAAAGACCGAACTGATTCAGAAGCCTACGGCCAATATGCCCACCATTATTACATGCTTTATTCTGAAATTGCGGCTGCCGAAGCGGCAATGGAAGTAGAACGTGAAGCGGAAAAAGTCCGTCAGCAGGAAGAAGCGGCTGAGAACCAGTCCAATATAGCATCCTTCCTCGATGATGGCAGCAATGAAAATTCAGACTTCACAGCGGCCAATTCGGATGACGAACAACCTTGCGAGAAAAAGGTGAAAAAACCAAAACGCAAAGTAAAGACCGTTGATCTGGATGCTGCTCCCGAACTTCCACTGGAGGTGGAGTGTGTTGTTGAAAAGCCTAAAAAAATCAGAAAACCAAGAAAAGTGAAAGAAGACGTCGCTGAATAATTCTTAGGCAGGTCTGAAAACAGAATGCCGGTAAAAGTATATTATTCTCATCTTCCCCTTGTGTTGCGTAAATGCAACATTATATGTTGTTTATATTTAGAAAATATCGTTAAGATTTCTGGAGTTTTAAACATGGATTTTGAGAAATTTACCAATAGAACAAAAGGCTTTATACAGTCTGCTCAAAGCCTGGCTATTCGGGAAGGACACCAAAGATTTACGCCTGAGCATATTTTGAAAATTTTGCTTGAGGATAAAGAAGGTCTTTGTTCCAATTTAATGAAAGCAGCAGGCGCAGATGCAGGTGCGGCACTCATAAATGTGAGCAAGGAAGTTGATGGCTTTCCCAAGATAAGCGGGGATGGAGCCAGTCAGCTCTATATGGATACGCAGACAGCAAAACTGTTTGACAGTGCAACCGAACTTTCAAAAAAAGCGGGTGATGAATATGTTACGGTGGAACGGCTTCTTCTCGCCCTCACCCTTCTTTCAGGCAGTAAATCAGCTGATATTCTTAAAAAAGCAGGTCTGACCGCCCAAAATCTGAATAATGCCATTAATGAAATCAGAAAAGGCCGCGCTGCCAACTCAGCGAGTGCAGAAGAAAGTTATGATGCCTTAAAAAAATATTCGCGGGACCTTACCGAAGCCGCCAGGGCCGGTAAACTTGACCCGGTGATCGGCCGGGATGAAGAAATTCGCCGGACAATTCAGGTTCTCTCAAGGCGCACCAAAAATAACCCGGTTCTGATCGGTGAACCTGGTGTTGGTAAAACCGCTATTGCCGAGGGTCTGGCCCTTCGCATAACCAATGGTGATGTACCGGACAGCATCAGTCAAAAGCGTATTATGTCGCTTGATATGGGGGCGCTGGTTGCCGGGGCCAAATATCGCGGGGAATTTGAAGAGCGTTTAAAAGCAGTGCTTCAGGAAGTTTCTGCGGCGGAAGGGGAAATTATCCTTTTCATTGATGAGCTGCATACGATTGTCGGTGCCGGGGCGTCCGAAGGGTCGATGGATGCGTCAAATCTTTTAAAGCCTGCGTTGGCAAGAGGTGAGCTTCATTGTATCGGCGCGACGACGCTTAATGAATACCGAAAATATGTTGAAAAGGATGCGGCACTTGAGCGCCGGTTCCAGCCGGTCTTTATTGGAGAGCCGACAGTTGCCGATACAATTTCCATATTGAGGGGACTAAAGGAAAAATATGAACTCCACCATGGGATCAGAATTAAGGACAGTGCCCTTGTTGCGGCGGCGACACTGTCAAACCGTTATATCAATGACCGGTTTTTGCCGGATAAGGCAATTGATCTGATGGATGAAGCTGCTTCCAAAATTAAAATGGAGGTGGACAGTAAACCTTCGGAGCTTGATGAACTGGACCGCCGGATCATCCAGCTTAAAATTGAACGGGAAGCATTGAAGAAAGAAAAGGACACTGCGTCCAAGGACCGCCTTAAAAATCTTGAGAAAGAGCTCAGCGAGCTTGAGGAAAATTCAGCAAGTCTGACTGCACAGTGGCAGGCAGAAAAGGACCGTATTGAGGGCGATCAGAAAATAAAAGAACGCCTTGATGCCGCACGTATCGAGCTTGAACAGGCACAGCGCGCCGGCAATCTGGCGCGCGCCGGTGAGCTCGCATACGGTGAAATTCCCGAGCTGGAAGCAAAATTGAAAGCGGCGACGGAAAGCGATGATACAGAAAATCAGTTACTGAAAGAAGAAGTGTCTGAAAATGATATTGCAGCCGTCATCAGCCGCTGGACAGGCATTCCTGTCAGTAAAATGCTGGAAGGTGAACGTGACAAACTTATGCAGATGGAAGAAAATATCGGTCGCCGTGTTATCGGTCAGGATGAAGCGGTAAAAGCGGTTTCCGCTGCAGTACGCCGTGCCCGTGCCGGACTTCAGGAACAGGGCCGCCCTATCGGGTCCTTTTTATTCCTCGGACCCACCGGTGTTGGTAAAACAGAACTTACCAAAGCGCTTGCCGAATATCTTTTTGATGATGAAAATGCCATGGTCAGAATTGATATGTCCGAATTTATGGAAAAACATGCGGTGGCCCGCCTGATTGGGGCGCCTCCTGGATATGTCGGATATGAGGAAGGCGGTGTGCTGACCGAAGCGGTCCGTAGAAGACCCTATCAGGTCGTGCTTTTTGACGAAGTTGAAAAAGCGCATGGCGATGTTTTCAATATTCTGCTTCAGGTGCTGGATGATGGCCGCCTGACTGATGGTCAGGGCAGAACCGTTGATTTCAGTAATGTTCTGATTATTTTGACCAGTAACCTTGGCAGTGAAATTCTGGCGGGCCTTGGCTCGGATGATGATGTGGATCTGGTTCGAGACAATGTGATGGACGTGGTCCGGGCGCATTTTAGACCAGAATTTATCAACCGCCTTGATGAAATTACCCTGTTTCACCGATTGGCAGAAAAACATATGCATGCGATTGTTGATATTCAGCTTGCCCATCTTGAGAAACGGCTCGAGGATCGTAAAATCATTCTCGATCTTGATCAGAGTGCCAAGGACTGGCTTGCGCACGCTGGCTATGATCCGGTTTACGGGGCAAGACCGCTTAAGCGGGTTATCCAGCATAATGTACAGGACGGTCTGGCAAATCTGATCCTAAGCGGTGAAGTGAAAGACGGCGATACTGTTCACATTACAGCAGGGGCTGCCGGTATTGAAATGAACATATAAAATTTTCCAGGGTCGGAGGAATAAATTTTCCTTCGACCCGGATCTTGTTTTGATATCCGTAAATAAATACTTTTAAGAACTATGGACTACTGGCAATTGCCGTATTTGTATTGGGGGTATTGTGCGTAAGCAGGATATGTGATTTTGTCTGGGCAATCATCAGATCTGTATCTTTCATGGCCAGCTTGAAATCTTCGAGTTCGCTTTCTTTCAGTTTAATTCCCGATGGGATTTTTAAGGTGAGCGGATTGACCTGCGTTCCGTTCATATAAACTTCATAGTGAAGGTGGCGGCCAGTTACACGGCCGGTGGCGCCAACATAGCCGATGATCTGACCCTGTTTTACCCGCACCCCTTTTTTGATGCCGCGACCATATTTGCTCATATGGGCATAAATGGTCTGATAGGTACTGTTATGGCGTATTCGCACATAATTGCCGAAACTGCCAAACCAGCTGGCCCTCTCAACCACTCCGTCTCCGGCGGCCATAATCGGCGTGCCGGTTGGGGCGGAAAAATCAATACCTTTATGCATTCGGTTATAACCGAGCACAGGATGCTTCCGGTTGCCGTAATAAGAGGAAAGCCTGGCCCCTTCAATGGGTGTTTTCATTAAAGCCCGTTTTGAACTTTGTCCGTCTTCATGAAAATAATCGGCAAAATCCTTGCCGGGGGGTGTATAGCGATAGAGTTTGATTTCCTTGCCGCTGAGGACCATACGGGCAAAAATAATATCGCCTTCCTGTACACGTCGACCGTCCTCAGAAATCTTTCTCTCGTAAAAAATTTCGAACTGATCGCCCTGCCTTATTTCCCGCTGAAAATCGACATCGTAACTGAAGATGCGAATCAGGTCGACAATAACCACTTGTGGAAGGCCCTGTTTCTGGGCAGCCAGAAACAGGCTGTCATCGATGATGCCCGATGCATGGCGGGTAATGATCTGGCTTGGCAGCTCTTCTGTTTCGCCTTTATAGGAAAGTCCGTCCCGGTTAACGACAATAAGATGGTCAAAATCCTTTTGCATTTCGATTCTGTTCAATGTGCCATCCGGGGTATAGGACACATCAAATTTCTGACCCACCTGTATTTTTCTAACGTTAAAGAGGTCTCCCAAAGTTCTGATGGCATTAAAGGCATCCTGTCTGTCAGCTCCGCTATCGACCAG